>DATAGN010000074.1:0-4276 GCA_036263715.1 Ramlibacter sp. | reverse complement strand
GAACACCTCCAGCAGCACCGGGTCGACCTGCGTACCCGCGGCGAACTTCTGCTCGCGTGGCCTGGTGCGGTCCAGCACGATGTGGTCCAGCGCCGTGATGCGGGCCTGCCAGCCGGGCTCCACGATCGTCGTGGCGTTCTTCTCCGCGATGATCGCGGGCCCGTCGACGACGTCACCCGGCCGCAGGTCCTCGCGCACGCACAGTGCCGCGTCGTGCCAGGCCGCGCCCGAGTACATGCGCACCGTCTCGCGCCGTGGCACCTCGCGCTGCGGATGCTCGGCGTGGCGCGGTTCCGCGGGCGCATCGCCGGCGACGATGGCCTCGACCGAGATCGCTTCCACGATCATCGCCTTGCCCGGCATCAGGAAGGAAAAACGCTGGCGATATGCCTGCTCGAAGCCCGCGACGATCTCGTCCTGCGTGCCATGCGGCACCACCAGCGCCGAGTCGCTGCCCTGGTAGCGCACGTGCACGCGCCGGCGCACCTGCACTGCGTTGGCGCTCACCTGTTGCCGCTGCAGCTCGGCTTGCGCCGCCGCTGCCAATCCGTCCAGCCGCCTGGCGATGTCCGGCAGGCTCTCGGGCGACAGGATCACCTCCACCGCCTGTTCGCGGATCACGTTCTGGTCGGCCAGCCCCATGCCGTACGCGGACAGCACGCCGGCCAGCGGATGCACGAACACGCGCGACATGCCCAGCGCATCGGCAACCAGGCAGGCATGCTGCCCGCCGGCGCCGCCGAAGCACTGCAGCGTGTAGCGCGTGACGTCGTAGCCCCGAGCGACCGAGATCTTCTTGATCGCGTTGGCCATCTGCTGCACGGCGATGGCGATGAAGCCTTCGGCCACTTCTTCCGCGCTGCGCCCGGTGCGCTGCGCCAGCTCCTGGAACTTGCCGGCGGCCGCTTCGTAGCTGAGCGACTCGTTGGCTTGCGGACCGAACACCTGCGGGAAGTAGCGGGGCTGGATCTTGCCGACCATGACGTTCGCGTCGGTCACCGCCAGCGGCCCGCCGCGGCGGTAGCTCGCCGGCCCCGGGTTGGCACCGGCACTCTGCGGGCCGACGCGAAAGCGCGCACCGTCGAACTCCAGGATCGAGCCGCCGCCTGCCGCCACGGTGTGGATGCTCATCATCGGTGCGCGCATGCGCACGCCGGCCACCTGCGTCTCGAACTCGCGCTCGAATTCGCCCGCGAAGTGCGACACGTCGGTGGAGGTGCCGCCCATGTCGAACCCGATCACCTTGTCGTGCCCACCGAGCTGCGCGGTGCGTGCCATGCCGACGATGCCGCCGGCCGGCCCCGACAGGATCGCGTCCTTGCCCTGGAAGGTGTGGGCATCTGTCAGGCCGCCGGACGACTGCATGAAGAACAGCTTCACGCCCGGCATCTCGCCCGCCACCTGTTCGACGTAGCGGCGCAGGATGGGCGACAGGTAGGCATCCACCACGGTCGTGTCGCCGCGGCTCACGAACTTCATCATCGGGCTGGTCTCGTGCGAGGTGCTCACCTGCGTGAAGCCGACCTCGCGCGCCAGGTCGCGCGCCGCTGCTTCGTGCGTCGTGTAGCGGTAGCCGTGCATGAAGACGATGGCGACGCTGCGCAGGCCGCGCCCGTGGGCCGCCCGCAGCGCCTCGCGCAGGTGTGCCGCCTCCAGCGGCTGCACCACTTCGCCGTGCGCGCCCATGCGCTCCTGCGCCTCGATGACTTCGCTGTACAGCAGCTCGGGCAACACGATGTTTCGGTCGAACAGGCGCGGCCGGTTCTGGTAGGCGATGCGCAGCGCGTCGCGAAAGCCGCGCGTGGTGACCAGCAGCGTGCCCTCGCCCTTGCGTTCCAGCAGCGCGTTGGTGGCGACCGTCGTGCCCATCTTCACGCAGTCGACGCGCTCGGGCGTGATCGGCTCGCCGGGCTTCAGGCCCAGCAGGTGGCGGATGCCGGCAACGGCGGCGTCGCGGTACTGCTCCGGGTTCTCGGACAGCAGCTTGTGCGTGACCAGGCTGCCGTCCGGCCGGCGGCCCACGATGTCGGTGAAGGTGCCGCCCCGGTCGATCCAGAACTGCCATTTGTTGGTGGGGGAAGTCATGGATCGATTATGGAGAACAAGCCCCTACACTTGGGCTCAACAACAACGGGACGGAGCGATGCGAAGCTTGCTGGATTTCCTGTACGAAGCCTGCGCCTGGCTGGCCGCGCTGGCCATGGTCGGCGTCTTGCTGATGGTGTTGCTGTCGATCGGCAGCCGGCAGTTCGGCTTCCACGTGCCCGGCACGGATGCATACGCCGGCTACTCCATGGCCGCGGCCGGCTTCCTGGCGCTGGCCCACACGCTCAAGAGCAACGAACACATCCGAGTCACCCTGATCCTGGGGCGCCTGCGCGGCCGCGCGCGCCGCGGGCTGGAGATGTGGGCGCTGTCGGCCGCCGTGCTGCTGGCCGGCCTGTTCGCTTTCTATTCGGTGCGCCTGGCCTGGATGTCGCGCACGCTCAACGACATGTCGACCGGCAACGACGCCACGCCGCTGTGGATTCCGCAGCTCGCCATGGCGCTCGGCACCGTGGTGCTGCTGGTCGCGCTCGTCGACGAATGGGTGCTGGAATGGCGGGGCGTGCGCCGCACGGCCGAAGGCGAGGAGGCGCTGCACCATGAGTGACGTCGCCATCACCGGCCTGCTGATCCTGTCGCTGTTCCTGCTGCTCGGAAGCGGCGTGTGGATCGGCCTCACGCTGGCGGGCGTCGCCTGGATCGGCATGCAGCTGTTCTCGTCGCGGCCCGCCGGCGACGCGATGGCGGTCACGGTCTGGGGCTCGTCCTCGAGCTGGACGCTCACTGCCTTGCCGCTGTTCATCTGGATGGGCGAGATCCTGTTCCGCACCAAGCTCAGCGAAAGCATGTTCCGCGGCCTCGCGCCCTGGGTGTCGCGGCTGCCGGGCCGCCTGCTGCACACCAACGTGATCGGCTGCACCATCTTCGCCGCCGTGTCGGGCTCCTCGGCCGCCACCTGCGCCACCATCGGCAAGATGACGCTGCCCGAGCTGGGCAAGCGCGGCTACCCGGAAGACGTGACCATCGGCTCCCTCGCGGGTGCCGGCACGCTGGGCCTGCTGATCCCGCCTTCGATCATCATGATCGTGTACGGCGTGAGCGCCGACGTCTCGATCGCCAAGCTGTTCGTGGCGGGCATCATCCCCGGCATCGTGCTGGCCAGCCTGTTCTCCGGATACCTGGCGATCTGGGCCACGCTGAACAAGGACCGCGTGCCGGTCCCCGACACGGTGATGACCTTCGCGCAGAAGTTGCACGAGTCGCGCCACCTGATCCCCGTGGTGCTGCTGATCACGGCGGTGCTCGGGTCCATCTACACCGGCGTCGCCACCGCCACCGAGGCGGCAGCAGTGGGGGTGGTCGGCTCGCTCGGGCTGTCGGCGCTGCAGCGCTCGCTGAACTGGCAGACCTTCCGCGAGTCGCTCATGGGCGCCACGCGCCTGTACTGCATGATCGCGCTGATCCTCGCCGGCGCCGCGTTCCTGACCCTGTCCATGGGGTACATCGGGCTGCCGCGCCACCTGGCGGAGTTCGTCCGTTCGCTGGGCCTGTCGCCCTTCATGCTGATGATCGCGCTGGCCGGCTTCTACATCCTGCTCGGCTGCTTCCTGGACGGCATCTCCATGGTGGTTCTCACCATGGGCGTGATCCTGCCGACGGTGCAGGCCGCCGGCTTCGACCTGGTGTGGTTCGGCATCTTCATCGTGATCGTGGTGGAGATGGCGCAGATCACGCCGCCGGTGGGCTTCAATCTGTTCGTGCTGCAAGGCATGACGGGCAAGGAGATCACCTGGATCGCCCGCGTCACCATGCCCTTCTTCTTCCTGATGTGCGCGATGGTGCTGCTGCTGTGGTTCGTGCCGCAGATCGCGACCTGGCTGCCGTCGCGGATGTGAGGCCAGGAGCCTAGGCCGCGACGCGCGAGTCCAGCTCCTGCAGCCAGCCGGCCACCTGCCCGGCCACGGCGTCGGTGCCCTGCCCGATGTCGTCATCGATGGCCAGCAGGTGGTCCATGCCTTCCACGATCGCGAGTCGCGCGTCCGGGCGCGCCTGGTGCAAGCGGCGTGCGTCGCCCACCTCCACCTGCGCGTCGCGGTCGCCATGCACCAGCAGCACGGGGACCGGAACGGCGGCCATGGCTTGCGCGGGATCGTGCCGGAACCAGGACATCAGGTAAGGCTGCACGCTGGGCCGGAACAACAGGAAAAGCGGGTCGGGCACGTCCTCGGCC
>DATAGN010000073.1:0-10842 GCA_036263715.1 Ramlibacter sp. | reverse complement strand
AGCTGGTTGCCGGGAATGACGCGCACGCCGTCATGCTTCCACTTCGCGGCGCCGTGGGGATGGGAGTGGTCGTGGTGCTCGCTCATGGGGCGCCAGCGTACACCTTCCCTGGCGGGCACGTAACGCCCTCCCTCACAATGCATCGCATGGAAGACCTCCCCGTCCTCGACGCGGCAGCATTGCGCCAGCTTGCAGAACGATCCCCGGCGGCAGCCTGCCCGCGGTGCGCCGCCATCAAGGCACCCGGCTGGGAAGCCATGCCTGGCGCGTTCGACCGGGGCGGCCTGCGCCAGGTGGGCACTCTGCGCCGTCCCGACATCGAGGACCCGACCCTCCAGGAGCATCACCCCGAGGGCACCAACGCGTGGTCTCCTGACGCGCCGGTCGCGCCTGCGTTCTTCCCGTACAACCGCTGCGATGCGTGGCAGTGCGTCCAGTGCGGCAGGAGCTTCCTGAGGTACACGGAATACGGCGGCTATTACGTGGAAGAACGGGTGCGCGAACTGCACGCGCCGTTGATCGTGGATGCCGGCGGCCCACCCTGAACGGATGGACAGTACAGCCTTGTGTACGGCCCCGGACATGGCCGCGAACGCCGTGTAGGACGCGGTGAATGGCTGGCCCGGCCCGGTTGACAGGAGCTCATGGCATGCGCCGACCGACAGGCCGAGCGGCCGGCCGCATCATCACTTCATCCCAATCAAGGAGCACCAAATGAAAAAGTTCTCGCAAGTTGCCGCTGCCGTCGCCCTGGGTGCCGCGTGCGCCATGCCCGTGATGGCCCAGGACCAGTCCAGCAGCGCCACGACGCAATCGTCTTCCCCGAGCACCTCGGCGACCCAGACCATGGGTGCGGGCCCGGCCGATGACATGAACCGCAGCACCGACAATGACCGCGACATGGGCTGGATCGGCCTGCTGGGTCTTGCCGGCCTGCTGGGCCTGCGTCGCCGCAAGGACCACCACGACCACATCGACACGCGCCGCACCGGCACGGTCCGCTAAGCAGCTGTTTCATGAACTCCCGGCCCGCTCGCGAGAGCGGGCCTTTTCCATGGAAGCACCCGGAATGAAATTTTTTTCCCGCGCCATCGCCCTCGTGCTGTTCGTCGGCGCTGCCGGTGCGCAGGCGCAGACTTCGACGCCGAGGCTCCTGGCGGGGCAGGCACCTGCCCAACCCCTGACCAAGCAGGCGTACGAAGCGGGCAAGAAGCGCATCGACGCGGAGTACAAGACCGACCAGAAGACCTGCCGCACGGTCAAGGGCCATGCGCGCGAGGTCTGCCAGGTCGAGGCGAAGGGCAAGGCGGACTCGGCGCGCGCCGAGCTCGAGGCCGACTACAAGCCCAGCCCCGAGGCATCGCAGAAGGCCAAGAACGTCATTGCCGACGCGAACTACGACGTGGCGAAAAAGAACTGCGAAGCGCACAAGGGCGACGCCAAGGACAAGTGCCAGGAGATGGCCAAGCTCGCGCGCGAGGCGGCGATCCGGCAGGCCAAGGTGGAGAAGGTGGAGGAGACCGGCGGACCCTTCGGCAACGGGGCGGCCGCGACGAAGAAGTCCTCGAAGTCCTGACGCGTCCCGGAGGTTGGGTTGCGGCGAAGCCGCACCCCGACCGTTGGGTCACTCGAGCCCCAGCCCGCGCAGGTAGGCGTCCACCGCCTTCATCCCGCTGGCCTCGAGATCGAAGGCATCCGGATCCAGCAGCCAGTTCTGGATCATCCCGTCCACGAGCGCCTGCAGCCCCCGCGCCGCAACGGTGGCCGGCAAGGCCAGTCGGACACTCCGCGCGGCAGCGCTCTTGAGCAGCATGTGCCGAAAGCGTGCCATCCACTCGTCGCGCAACTGCAGGTGGCGCATGCGCACCGCGCACAGGCTGTCGACGTACTCCACCTTGTGCGTCGCCACCTCGAAGACGCGGCGCGTCTGCGGGTCGGTCACGGTCTGGCGCAGCGCCTGCTTCAGTGAACGCTTCAGGCCGGGAAGCGGATCCTCGTCGGGCGCGGCCTCCACGAGAGACAGGGCGCGCTGCAGGGGCATCGCCACCCGGTCCATCATCGCGTTGAACAGGTCGGCCTTGTCCCGGAAGTGCCAGTAGATCGCACCCCGGGTCGTTCCCGCCGCGGTGGCGATGTCGTTCAGCGAGGTCCCGGCGACGCCTTGCGCCAGGAACACGTGTTCGGCCGCATCCAGCAGGCTGTTGCGGGTGGCGAGGGCATCTTCCTTGGAGCGGCGGGGCATGAGCCCGGCGAGTATACATTCAGGGTTGTATGTATACTTGCGCGCTTCGCCGGCCTGCCGTCCCGAAGCCGCTCCTTTCCCACCTATCGCACGACACAACATGGCTGCTCGCCTGCCGCGAACCCTCGCGCGGATCCCCGCCTTCCTTTTCATCGCCGTCCTCGCCGCCTGCGGGCAGGGCAGCGGCAGTGCGCCCCAGGCCAGCGCGGGCGCGGGCGCTGCGCCACCGCCGCCCGAAGTCGGCGTGGTCACGGTAGCGACCGGTGACGTCGGCCTGGTGACGGAATTGCCGGGCCGGCTGGAGCCGTCCCGCGTGGCGCAGGTGCGGGCACGCGCCGCGGGCATCGTGCAGCAGCGCGTGTTCACCGAAGGCAGCGACGTGCGGGCCGGGCAGGTGCTGTACCGCGTCGATCCGGGTCCTTACGCCGCGGCGCGTTCCAGTGCCGAAGCGGCCGTGGCCAAGGCGCAGGCCAACCACGCGGCGGCATCGCTGACGGTGCAACGCTATCGGCCGCTGGTCGAAGCCAATGCGATCAGCAAGCAGGAGTACGCCAACGCTGTGGCCGCCGAGAAGCAGTCGGAGGCCGACGTGGCCTCGGCGCGCGCCGCGTTGCGCACGGCCGAAATCAACCTCGGCTACGCGTCCGTGACGGCGCCGATCTCCGGCCGCATCGGCCGCTCGCTCGTCACCGAGGGCGCGCTCGTGGGGCAGGGTGAGGCGACGCCGCTGGCGATGATCCAGCAGATCGATCCGCTGTACGTGAACTTCACCCAGTCGGCCACCGAAGTGACCAACCTGCGTCGCGCGCTGGCCGAAGGGCGCCTCAAGCGCGCCGGCGCCGAAGGTGCGCAGGTGCGCGTGCTGCTGGAAGACGGCAGCCTGCATCCGCAACCGGGTCGCCTGCTGTTCGCAGACCTCACCGTGGACCAGGCGACCGGCCAGGTCGCCCTGCGCGCCGAGGTCCCCAACCCGCGCGCCATGCTGCTGCCCGGCATGTACGTGCGCGTGCAGATCGAACAGGCCACCGCCGCCAACGCGATGCTGCTGCCGCAGCAGGCGGTGACGCGCTCCTCGCAAGGGGACCAGGTCATGGTGGTGGACGCCAAGGGCCAGGTCGCGCCGCGCAACATCAAGATCGGCGGCGCGCAAGGTGGCCAGTGGGTCGTGCTCTCCGGCCTGCAGGCGGGCGAGCAGGTGATGGTGGACGGCTTCCAGAAAGTGCGCCCCAACGCGCCCGTCAAGCCGGTGCCTTGGAACGGCGGCAAGCCCGCGACCGCCGCTGCCCCCGCAGCGGCCCCGGCCTCGGCGCCCGCCTCCGCGGCTTCGCAGGCGAAGAAGGGCTGACGCATGGCCAAGTTCTTCATCGACCGCCCCATCTTCGCCTGGGTGATCGCGCTGTTCGTCATCGTGGTCGGCGCGGTGGCCATCACCAAGCTGCCGATCTCGCAGTACCCGCCGGTGGCGCCGCCCGCCATCGTGCTGACCGCGACCTACCCGGGTGCCTCCGCCAAGACGCTGGAGGAAAGCGTGATCAGCGTGATCGAGCAGGAACTGAACGGCTCGCCCGGCATGATCTACATGGAGTCGGTCACGCAGGCCAACGGCGTGGGCCAGATCACCGTGAGCTTCGAGCCGGGCACCAGCCCCGACCTGGCGCAGGTGGACGTGCAGAACCGCCTGGCGCGCGCGACGCCGCGGCTTCCTTCGGCGGTCACGCAGCAGGGCGTGCGCGTGGAGAAGTCGCGCTCGAACTTCCTGCTGTTCACGATCCTGTCCTCGGACGACCCGAACTTCACGCCGGTGGACCTGGGCGACTACGCGTCGCGCAGCGTGCTGCCCGAGATCCAGCGCATTCCCGGCGTCGGCCAGGCGCAGCTGTTCGGTACCGAAGCGGCCATGCGCGTGTGGATCGACCCGGAAAAGCTGGTGGGCTTCAACATGTCGGTGGCCGAAGTGAACGCCGCCATCCGCGCGCAGAACGCGCAGGTGTCGGCCGGCACCATGGGCGACCTGCCCAACGTGCCGGGCCAGTCGGTCGCCGCGACCATCGTCGTGCCGGGCCAGCTGACCACGCCGCAGCAGTTCGGCAACATCGTCCTGCGCTCCACCCCCGACGGCGCCACCGTGCGCCTGAAGGACGTGGCGCGCGTGGAGCTCAATGCCCAGAACTTCGCGACCTCGGCCCGCCTGAACGGCAAGCCGTCCACCGGCATCGGCGTGCAGCTCGCGCCCTCCGGCAATGCGCTGGCCACCGCCGATGCGGTGCGCAAGCGCATGGGCGAACTCGCGCCGTACTTCCCGCGCGGCATGAAATGGGAGATCCCGTACGACAGCTCCCGCTTCGTGCGCATCTCGATCACCCAGGTGGTGGTGACGCTGCTGGAAGCCGTGGCGCTGGTGTTCCTGGTGATGTACCTGTTCCTGCAGAACTGGCGCTACACCATCATCCCGACGCTCGTGGTGCCGGTGGCGCTGCTCGGCACCTTCGGCGCGCTGCTGGCGCTGGGCTTCTCGATCAACGTGCTCACCATGTTCGGCATGGTGCTCGTGATCGGCATCGTGGTGGACGACGCGATCGTGGTGGTGGAGAACGTCGAGCGCATCATGAGCCACGAGGGCCTGCCGCCGCGCGAGGCGACGCGCAAGGCCATGAGCCAGATCTCGGGCGCCATCGTGGGCGTCACGGTGGTGCTGATCTCGGTGTTCGTGCCGCTCGCCTTCTTCGCCGGCTCCACCGGCAACATCTACCGCCAGTTCGCGGCGGTGATGGTGGCCTCCATCGGCTTTTCGGCCTTCATGGCGCTGTCGCTCACGCCGGCCTTGTGCGCGACCCTGCTCAAGCCGGTCGCCGCCGGCAGTCACGAGCACAAGCGCGGCTTCTTCGGCGCCTTCAACCGCCTCTTCACGCGCACGGCGCACGGCTACGAAAGCCTCGTGGCCCGCATGCTGCGCCGTGCCCCGCGCTACCTGATCCTGTACGCCTTGATCGCGGGCGTCGTGGCCTTGCTCTACACGCGCCTGCCGACCTCCTTCCTCCCGCAGGAAGACCAGGGCAACATGCTGGTCAACGTGCAGCTGCCCCCGGGCGCCACGATCGAGCGCACGCGCTCGGTGATCGAGCAGGTGGAGGCCTTCATCCTCAAGCAGCCCGAGGTGCAGAGCATGGTCGGGGTGCTGGGCTTCTCGTTCTCGGGCCAGGGGCAGAACGCCGCGCTCGCGTTCGTGACGCTCAAGGACTGGGACCAGCGCAAGGAGGACAGCCAGTCGGCGCAGGCGCTGGCCGGCCGCTCCTTCGGCGGCCTGGCCGGCATCCGCGATGCGTTCATCTTCCCCCTCAGCCCGCCGCCGATCCCGGAGCTGGGCACCGCCTCGGGCTTCACCTTCCGGCTGCAGGACCGCGGCGGCAACGGCCACGAGGCCCTGCTGGCGGCGCGCAACCAGCTGCTCGGGATGGCCGGCAAGAGCAAGGTGCTGGCGCAGGTGCGCCCGGACGGGCTGGAAGACGCGCCCCAGCTGCAGGTGGACATCGACCGCGACAAGGCGCAGGCGCTGGGCGTGAGCTTCGATGCGATCAACGCGACGCTGTCGACGGCGATGGGCTCCTCGTACATCAACGACTTCCCCAACCGCGGGCGGCTGCAGCGCGTGGTGGTCCAGGCCGATGCGCCCGCGCGCATGCAGCCCGAGGACCTGCTGCGCCTGAACGTCATGAGCAACACCGGCAAGGTGGTGCCGCTGGCGTCGTTCGCCACCACGCGCTGGATCAAGGGCGCGATGCAGGGCGTGCGCTACAACGGCTATCCGGCCATGCGCATCTCCGGCGCGCCCGCGCCGGGCTACAGCACCGGTGCCGCGATGGCGGAGATGGAACAGCTCGCCGCGCAGCTGCCGGCCGGCTTCGCCTACGAGTGGACCGGCCAGTCGCGCGAGGAAAAGCTGGCCGGTGCGCAGGCGCTGATCCTCTACGGCTTTGCCATCCTGGCCGTCTTCCTGTGCCTGGCGGCGCTGTACGAAAGTTGGTCGATCCCCTTCGCCGTGATCCTGGTGGTGCCGCTGGGCGTGCTGGGCGTGCTGCTGGCAACGCTGCTGCGCGGCTACGCCAACGACGTGTACTTCCAGGTGGGCCTGATCACGATCATCGGCCTGTCGGCGAAGAACGCGATCCTGATCATCGAGTTCGCCAAGGACCTGCAGGCGCAGGGCAAGAGCGTCATCGAATCGGCGCTGGCAGCGGCGCACTTGCGCTTCCGCCCGATCGTGATGACCTCCATGGCCTTCGGCCTGGGCGTGCTGCCGCTGGCCATCGCCACCGGCGCCGGCTCTGCGAGCCAGCGCGCCATCGGCACCGGCGTGCTGGGAGGCATGCTCACCGGCACCGCGCTGGCGGTGTTCTTCGTTCCCATCTTCTTCGTGGTGATCCGCGGCTACTTCAAGGGCAGCGAGCGGCAACGCAGGCTGCACGCGCACGAGCTCGAGCGCGAGCTGCCGGCCGGCGCCATGGCGGGTGACCAGGTATGAGTTCGCGCATGAAGACCCTCTCCACGCTGGCGGCGGCGCTGCTGCTGGCCGGCTGTTCCATGATCCCGAGGATCGAGCGTCCGGCGGCGCCGGTGCCCGCCACCTTCCCGGCGCCTTCCGCGCAGCAGGGCACCGCGGCCGCGGAGATCGCGTGGCAGGACTTCTTCGGCGACGCGCGCCTGCGCGGGCTGATCGAGACGGCGCTGCGCAACAACCGCGACCTGCGCGTGGCGGCGCTGAACATCGCGCAGGCGCGCGCGCAGTTCGACATCCGCAATGCGGACCGCCTGCCCAGCGTGGGCGGCAACCTGTCCGCTTCGCGCGCACCGAACGCGCAGGGCAACCAGGCCAACACCTTTACGGCGAACCTGGCGATCAGCAGCTGGGAGATCGACTTCTTCGGCCGCATCGCCAGCCTGAGCGAGGCCGCGCTGGCGCAGTACCTCGCCACGGACGAAGGCCGCAATGCGGCGCAGGTCGCGCTGGTGGCGAGCGTCGCCAACACCTGGCTGTCGCTGGCGGCCGACGAGGAACTGCTCGCGCTCACGCGCCAGACCCTGGCCACGCGCGAGGAGTCGTTGCGCCTCACGCGCCTGCGCTTCGAGAACGGCGCGTCCTCGGAGATCGACTTCCGCCTGGCGCAGTCGCTGTTCGAGTCCGCCCGCGCGACGCTCGCGCAGCTGCAGCGCCAGCGCGCCACGGACCTCAATGCACTCGGGCTCCTGCTCGGTGAAGCGCTGCCCCCGGAATACCAGGTGGGCCTGACCACCGCCGGCCTGGAGCTGCCGGACGTGCCCGCCGGCGTGCCTTCGGAAGTGCTGGTGCGCCGCCCCGACGTGCGCCAGGCCGAGCAGCAGATGCTGGCTGCCAACGCGAACATCGGCGCGGCGCGCGCGGCGTTCTTCCCGCGCATCTCGCTGACGGCGGGCCTCGGCACGGCGAGTCCGGACCTGTCCGGCCTGTTCAGCGGCGGATCATGGGGCTACACGGTGGCGCCGGGACTGCTGCAGCCGATCTTCGACGCCGGCCGCAACCGCGCGAGCCTGGCCGTGGCGGAAGTTTCGCGCGACATCGCGGTGGCGCAGTACGAGCGCGCGATCCAGCAGGCATTCCGCGACGTGGCGGACGCGCTGGCAGGCCGCGCGACCTGGGGCGACCAGGTGCAGGCGCAGGCGAACGTCGTGGAAGCGGAGTCGGTGCGCTTTCGCCTGGCGAGGCTGCGCTACGAGAACGGCGTGGCGAGCTATCTGGACCTGCTGGATGCGCAACGCTCGCTGTTCACGGCGCAGCAGGGGCTGGTGCAGGCGCGGCTGGCGCGCTTGCAGAACCAGGTGCAGTTGTATCGGTCGCTGGGGGGTGGCTGGAATCGCTAGGCGTCATCGCCGCGAAGGCGGTGATCCAGGGCTCCCTCAGTGCAAAGCGGCCAACCGGCCGCTTTGTTTTTGGAAGCCCTGGATTCCCGCCTCCGCGGGAATGACACGTCGAATCAATACCGCACGCGACGACCCAGCATGGACGCGGCACGGACCCACTGGCCGAAGCGCGATTGGGCAATGGACGACAGCAGCGAAACGGTCAACAGCATTTCTATTCCTCCCGAAGAACAACCTTCTTGATGGTGTGATCTTCGGGCAGCAAGCGCGGACTGCTCGTCGGTGCGCGCACCCAGTCCACGTCAAGCGTGTCGCACGACCGTAGGCGGCGCGCCGTCACACGTCCGTACTACTTTCAGGGCGCCTTGGCCTGCTCCACCTGGTGGTCCACGCTGGTGATGGCGTAGCCCTTCTCCTCGATCTGCGCCCGCGGATTGTCGATCTCGTAGGGATGCAGGTGCTCGGCGGACTCGTCCACGTTGACGTCGGTCTGGCGCGGCTCCCAGTCGCGGTTCTCCGCTTCGTGGGGAATCGGCTGGCCCGTGGGCACGATGAGGTAGCTGAACTTGTGGTCCGCTTCGGGACGGCGGTAGATATCGACTTTCATGCGAACCATTCTGGGGAGGCGTGGCGCGGGCGCCGCGTAGGACATTGCCTCCCCTCGCCGCTCGGCGCCTCTGCCATGCCGTTCATGCGGGTGGCAGGGAAGCGGGAATCCGGCGCCGCGGAGGCGGCCGTTAACTTCGTGTAACGTACTATCACAACAACCCACCCCTTCGTATGTCGGCGCATCTCCGGATTTCTTCGAAACTCATGCTGCTCGTCGCAGCGCTGCTTGCGGGCATCCTGCTCGTGGGCGGGTACGGCATCCATGTCATGCGCGGGGAACAGCAACGCGCGGCCGCAGCCCTCGAGCGGACGCGCCTGATCGACGGCAGCGCGGATCACGCGCGATCGACGGCCCTGGCCTTCAAGACCCAGGTGCAGGAGTGGAAGAACATCCTGCTGCGCGGCCACGAGAAAGCCGACCACGACCGTTACGTCGCGGCGCTCCAGAAGCGCAGTGCGACCGTCCTCGACGAACTCGCCCAGCTCGAACGCGGTCTCGTCCGGCTGGGCCGCCCCGTGGACGAGGTCGTCGCAGCGCGCAAGCTGCATGGGGAGCTGAACGAACACTACGCACAGGCTCTGAAGAAGTTCGAGCCCGGCAACCGCGAGAGCAGCTACGTGGTCGATGGCCTGGTGCGTGGCAAGGACCGTCCGCTCGATGAGAAGCTCGAGGCCGTCGTGGCGCAGCTGCACGACGCCGCCGAGAAGGACGCCACGCGCGTGTCCGCGGACTCTGCCGAGCGCGCGAGTACCGTGCTTGCGCTCATGGCGGGCATCCTGCTTGCCATGATCGTGCTCGGCGCCGGCCTCGGTTTGTGGATCGTGCGCGGCATCACGCGGCCCCTGCAGCATGCGGTGTCCGCTGCCCGGAAGGTGGCTGGGGGAGACCTCACCATCAATCTGCACACGGAGTCGCGCGACGAGATCGGCGAACTCCTGCAGGCGCTGTCGGAGATGAGCAGGAACCTGCGCGCGCTCGTTGGCGAAGTGGCCGCGGGTGCGCATGCGGTGGCGGACAGCAGCGCACAGATCGCGCAAGGCAACCTGGACCTGTCGCAACGCACCGAGGAGCAGGCGAGCACGCTTGAGGAAACCGCCAGCCAGATGGAGGAACTCACGTCGACCGTCACGCAGAACGCCGACAACGCGCGCCAGGCCACGCAGGTCGCCGCCGGCGCGGCGCAGGTGGCACAGCAGGGCGGGGCGGTGGTGGGCCAGGTCGTGGCGACCATGACCGGGATCTCCGAGTCGTCCCGGCGCATCTCCGACATCATCGGCGTGATCGATGGCATCGCCTTCCAGACCAACATCCTCGCGCTGAACGCGGCGGTCGAGGCCGCGCGCGCCGGCGAGCAGGGACGGGGCTTCGCCGTCGTCGCCGCGGAGGTGCGCAACCTCGCCCAGCGCAGCGCAACGGCGGCCAAGGAGATCAAGGCGCTGATCGGCGACTCCGTGGGCAAGATCGAGACCGGGTCGCGGCTCGTGGACGATGCCGGCCGGACGATGCAGGACGTCGTGGCGTCGGTGCGCAAGGTCAACGACCTGATTGCGGAGATCGCCGCGGCCAGCCAGGAACAGAGCGCGGGCATCGAGCAGGTCAACAGCGCAGTCACGCAGATGGACCAGGTGGTGCAGCAGAACGCATCGCTGGTCGAGGAGGCGACCGCCGCGACGGAGTCGATGAAGGCGCAGGCGCAGGTGCTGCTGGAGCGCGTGGGGCGCTTCCGGCTGCACCAAGGCGATGCCCCGGCGCCGGCTCCTGCGCAGGCACCGTCCGCGTTCGGGTCCGCGCCGGCGCCGATCCAGTTCCGGCCTGCGGCGAGGCAACAGCCGGCATGGACCGCGATCGGCGCGGCTGCCCCGAAGCTACAACAGGGCGACTGGCGCGAGTTCTGAGCGGCCCGGCGCGAGCCGCGCTCAGCCTTCGACGCGCTCGATGCTGCCGCTGGCCGCCGAGCGGAAGATGGCCTCCAGCGCGCTCACGTTGGCGATCATCTGCTCGCGCGGCACCGGGTAGGCCGCGCGGCCCAGCGCGGCGTCGGCGAACGCTTCCAGGTTGTGCAGCACCGCGGGCGCCGGCGGCATGTCCACGGACACCG
>DATAGN010000072.1:0-6592 GCA_036263715.1 Ramlibacter sp. | reverse complement strand
CAGGTTCTCCGCCGGGATCTCGAGGTTGTCGAAGAACACCTCGTTGGTCTCGTGGTTCACCATGTTCTGGATCGGCCGCACCGTCATGCCGTGGCCGATGGCATCGTGCAGGTCGACGATGAAGATGCTCATGCCCTCGCTCTTCTTCTTCACCTCCGCCAGCGGCGTCGTGCGCGCGAGCAGGATCATCAGGTCGGAATGCTGGATGCGCGAGATCCAGACCTTCTGGCCGTTGACGACGTAGCGGTCGCCCTTGCGTACCGCGGTGGTCTTCAGCTGGGTCGTGTCGGTGCCCGTGGTCGGCTCGGTCACCGCCATCGACTGCAGGCGCAGCTTGCCGGTGGCGATGCCGGGCAGGTACTTCTGTTTCTGCGCGGCCGAGCCGTGGTGCAGCACGGTGTTCATGTTGTACATCTGGCCGTGCAGCGCGCCGGCGTTGCCGCCGGAGAAGTTGATCTCCTCCATGATCACCGACGCTTCGGTCAGGCCCAGGCCGGAACCGCCGAAGTCCGAAGGGATCAACGCCGCCATCCAGCCGGCTTCGGTGAGCGCGTCGACGAATGCTTCCGGGTACGCGCGGTCGTTGTCGACCTTCTGCCAGTAGGCGGAATCGAAGCGGCCGCACAGGTCGCGCAGCGCATCGCGCATCTCCTGGTGCGCGTCGGGAGTGGGAACCTGGGTTTTCATGCGAATGTCACCTCTGCCTGCATTCCCGGATTAGACCAGCCTCGCGCGTGCCTATGATCCGCACATGAAAGCGCGCTGGTATTTCGGCTGGAACATCGTGGCGGCCGCGGCCTTCCTCACCCTGCTGTCCTCCGGCATGCGCCTGAGCTTCGGGCCCTTCTTCCTGCCGATGTCGAGCGACTTGGGCTTCAGCCGCAGCCTGCTGGCCAGCATCGTGGCCGTCGGCATGCTCGCGTATGGCCTGGCGATGCCGCTGGCCGGGCACCTCATCGCCCGCTTCGGCACCCGCAGCGTGCTGCTGGCCGGCAATGCCATGGTGATCGTCTCCGTCGCCTGGACGGTGACGACCACGGACACCACCGGCTTCCTGCTGTCCTTCGGCCTGCTGCTGTCGGTGGGCCTGGCCTTCACCAGCCCGGTCGCCGTCACCCCGGTCATCAGCCACTGGTTCACCGCCCGCCGCGGCATGGCGCTGTTCTTCCTGTCGACCGGCTCCATGGCCGGCATGGCAGTGATGACGCCGGTGCTGGCCTGGACGATCGAGTCCTTCGGCTGGCGCGCGACGCTCGTGGGCTACGCCGCCCTCTTCACCGCGTTCACGCTGCCGGCGGCCTTGCTGGTGATGCGCGACACGGCGCCGGAACACACCGACCTGTCAGCGGCGGAAGTGGCGGCGCTGCGGGCAAAGCCCGTCGCGGCCATGCAGAGCCTGAAGCTGCGCGAGGCGATCCGCACGGCGCCGTTCTGGAAGGTGTTCTTCGGCCTGTTCGCCTGCGGCTTCAGCATGAACCTGCTGGGTACGCACGGCATGCCGATGCTGATGGACCATGGCTTCGACGCGCACACCAGCTCCATGGGCATCGGCCTGATCGGCCTGGTCGCCATCGGCGGAACACTGGTGCTCGGGCGCATGGCCGACCGCCTGCCGCGCAGGCACATCCTGGCGGTGATCTATTTCATCCGCGGGCTGGGCTTCTTCGCGCTGGTGATCGTGGGCGCGCACTGGGAGCTGTACACGACCTCCGCGATCGGCGGGCTCGTCTGGGCCGGCAGCATCGCGCTTTCATCGGCGATCCTGGCGGACGTGTACGGCGTGCGGCTGGTCGGCGTGCTGTATGGGCTGGCGTACGTCGGCCACCAGATCGGCGGCACCATCAGCGCCTGGCTGGGCGGCTGGGGCTACGAGACCTTCGGCACGCATTGGGTGGCGTTCGGCGCCTCCGGCACCCTGCTGGTGATCGCCGGCGTGGTCGCCCTGCAGTTGCCGCGCAAGGGCTTCACCCTGATGGCGGCGATGCCGGCTGCAGCCCGCTAGGAGCCTGCGCGCCGGCGCAGACTGCCTGCTCAGTTGCGCGTGCCGGCGAAGACGATGCCCTGGCGGCGCGACGGCTCCTGCAGCATCGCGCGCAGCTGGTTGCCGCGCACGTAGGCGATGCCGGTGAAGGTGACGTTCGGGAACACGCAAGGCGCACCGCCGAAGGTCATCGTCAGGTCGTACACGTTGCCTTCCGCGCGCGGCGAGGTGCTGCCCGTGATGTCGCAGCCGTTGATGTTGGTGCTGACCGCGCCGGCGGAGGTGACGGTGAACGTGCCGGGACGGAAACCCAGCGAGAACCCGACCTGGCCTGTGTACGAGCCGGCCAGCGTCGCCAGCGAAGCCGGTGCGAAGTCGGTCGCCGCCTGGGTGTCGAAGGACTGCGGGGTGCGCGGGGTGGCGACACGGGCGCGGAAAGCGGTGGTCGGGAACACGTCCGCCACGAGGGTGCCGGCCTGGGTGCCGACGCCCTCGACGTTGTAGTCCCGCAGGTCCGTCGAGACGAACTCGTCGCCCTCGAAGCGCCCGGTGCCCTGAACGAAACCGCCCGGCGTGGCGGCGCTGCCCACCACCGAATAAAGCAGGTAGTAGCTGCCGTCGTGCAGCACCAGGCCGGCGACGTCGCGGCCGGTGTCGGACGTGCCCCGCCAGGCGCCGGACGCCAGCGCCGGAGAGCGGTCGTCGTCGCCACCCCCGCAGGCCACCAGCAGGGCTGCGGCCAACATGGCGGCCGCCAGGGAACGGAATTGTCGTCTTGGTGCGTACATTGTTCTTAGTCTTCACGACTGTTGTGCTACAGAGTGTGCCCCAAGCCGCGTGCTATGTTGTCGGACATGAAAGCATCGCTGAAGTTTCTGTCTCGCCTGTGCATCACCGGCCTGCTGGCGGCCGCCGGCGCCGCGGGTGCGCAGCCGCAGTTCCTGGAAGAAGTACCTTTCGTCACCTCCCCGGACAACGTGACGCTGGAGATGCTGCGCATCGCGAACGTCGGCCCGACCGACCACGTGATCGACCTCGGCTCCGGCGACGGACGCATCGTCATCGTCGCAGCCAGGCGCTTCGGCGCCAGCGGCATGGGCGTGGAGATCATTCCCGACCTGGTGAGGCGCAGCAACGCCAGCGCCCGGGAAGCGGGCGTGGCCGGGCGCGTGGAGTTCCGCGAGCAGGACCTGTTCGCGACCGACCTCACGCGCGCCACCGTGGTCACCATGTACCTGCTGCCGGAGTTCAACCTGCAGCTGCGGCCGCGCCTGCTGGCGCTGAAGCCAGGCACCCGCCTGGTCTCGCATGACTGGGACATGGGCGACTGGGTGCCCGACGAGACGACGATCGTGCAGGTGCCGGACAAGAAGGTGGGGCTGGAGAAATTCAGCCGCATCCACCTGTGGGTGGTGCCGGCGCGCGTGGAAGGCCTCTGGTGCGCGCCCGACCGGCGCCTGGGAGCGCTGGTGATGACGCAGAAGTACCAGCAGGTGGCGGGCCGCTGGTCGCGCGGCGAGCGCAACGTGGAGTTCACCGGCCGGCTGCAAGGCAACGCCATGAAGATCGAGTCGCGCGCCCGCGAGCTCGCCGGCATCGAGGTGAACGGCGACACCCTGCGCGTGCCGGGCCTGCCGGTGACCTTCGCCAGGGCGCAGGGCAGCACCTGCTGAGCTTGGGGGTTGCCCACGAAGCGCGTCAGCAGGCGTAGGATGCGTGCATGCTCCGCGCTGTCCTCCTGATCGCTCCCCTGCTGTTTGCGGCTTGCGCCGCCAACGCGCAGGTCCATCGCTGCGGAACGTCGTCCGTGTACACGGACCGGCCCTGCGAGGGCGCGCGGGCGGTCGACCTGCGCTCGAACATCATGGACGCGGGGCCGCGGCAAGGTGGATCGGACGCGGCGCCGGTGCCGGCGCCCGCGATCATCATGCCGGGTGGCGCCGACACGCCCAAGCCCGCGGAGTCCTCGGGCAGCATCTGGGATCGGCGTGAAGCGCGCGATGCCGAGACGCGCAACAGGACGGGGCCTTACCGGCCTTGAGCCTGCACTGCGGCGGCGCGCGTCAGACCTGACCGCGCTCGATGCGCAGTTCGTTCCAGAGTTGTTCACCCAGCTTCATGCACTGCTCCGAGGCGAGCGCCTCGCGTTGCATGAGCGCGGGCGCAGACGGGTCATCCGACCCGTGCGACTCGCGCAGCGCTTCCCGGCTCGCAGAGAGTTCCGCGCGTGCGCGAACGAGCTGTTCGAGCAGCGGATTGTGCGGGTGGCCGGGAGTCATCGCTCATTCTCGGCGGCGATGGACGGAATGCCTAGGAAAACAAAAGGCCCTTCGCGGCACCGGATGTTGCGAGCGGGCCGGGACGGTGTTTCACCGGTCGAGTGGTAGGCCGTGCTGGACTTGAACCAGCGACCAAGGGTAATGAGTCCCCCTCGGGGGGTGTTTTGGAGAAGGCTGTTGCGTTGGGCAGTCGATCTGAGCGACGCTCAGAACATCACGACGGGATGATCGAGCGGATTCGCTGCCCTGAAGGAAAGACGCAGGCGTCCTGCGAGACCGCAAGGCACCCGCGCTGCGCGTGCGTGTGACGGCCGCAGGCGCAAAGTCCCTCGTCTTTGAGGCCAAACTCGGGCGGCAAACGATCCGGAGCACGATTGGCGATGTGCGCGCCTGGACGATCGAAGCAGCTCGCATGGAAGCCAACGGCAGCGAACCCTCATCGACCCGGGCAAGAAAGAGGACGGCGAGAGCATTGGCCTAGTTTCGACAGCGGCTCGGATGCGGTGGACGCCAGCCAGCGCGCTCGCGTCTGGGCTTCCACGTGGGGAATACGACAGTTCCAGCAGATTGGCGGCCCGTCCGTCACGGTCTGCTGCGAGGTTCGCCGCATCGGCAAACGGTCTGAGCACCCGCTCGTCAGCGACTCGCTCGTAGAGGGGCCGCGCAGCGCTGCCGATCGAGGTATGTGGGCGCTGTACTGGTCCTGCAAGGTGGCCCCGACGTACCGCGCAATGAGCAGTGGCAGAGGGAACGGGGAAGTACGGCGATACGGTCATGCGCGTGCGTGGCGTGGTTTCCGCGCGAGCCGTACACCCGGAACGAAAGCCCGCTCACCACGCGCATTCACACGTGGACGGTGCAGACCGCCGGGCAGGCTGCGGTGGAGGCTATCCAGGCGGATTGGAGCAGCGCACTACGGAGCCGGATCAAGCACGCGGACTTCTTCGCCGCGTATGCCCGTATCGAGGAGGAAAAAGAAAAGCGCGAGGGCGAAGCCTTCGCGCCTTGGACTGGTGTCAATAACTGCACGACGTCAGCGGTGTCACTCCAGCCGCCTCGGCTTCCTGGGCTTTTGAGACCCCTTCCAAACCGGCTGCG
Organism: Ramlibacter sp.; assembly: GCA_036263715.1. Classification (GTDB taxonomy): domain Bacteria; phylum Pseudomonadota; class Gammaproteobacteria; order Burkholderiales; family Burkholderiaceae_C; genus Ramlibacter. The sequence goes on along the minus strand of DATAGN010000072.1, from coordinate 1,234 downwards.
CCCCTTGTGGGGCCACTCCCCCGAAAGGGAGCGTCTTCTGAGGTGCCGATTCCAGAGGCTTCACTCGGCTTTCCAACCGACGAACAAGCGCGACCACGTCCTTGATTACCTCGAGAAGTACATCGTTGGTGTCAGCCTGTGTTTCAAGGTTAGACCGAGTATCGGACTCCCCGCCATTGGCAGCCGAGAGACGGAACTGAAATGGGGCGCCTGGGACTACTTCTACCCCTAGTGTTTTGGGAAGCATCTTCGGCAACGTTGTAAACACGTCAGAACCCTCGAACGTGCTCGCGAACCACGAAAACTCCGCCCAACTCAGATCCGCCACTGGGGGCTCAAGCCAATCAAACCTCGGCCGAAGAAGTCTTTCGATACCCTTCACCGCCCGCAGCCAATTCCCCTCCCACGCTCTCAGGCCTGCCTTGGACGCTATGAGACCAAACCACGAGAAAGCGGCTGGGAACTCCTTCGCGACACGCTTTAACAAGAAATAGTGCGATGTGCTTCGGCCGACCAAGAATGCGGCGGTCGCTAACACTGCGGCGGGCAAGCCGCCCCCACTAGGAGCGCGGGGAGCCTTGAGCATCTGAGTGGATAAGTGATTGAACGCGACGACGCGAGACTCTACAGAGTCGCTATAGAAAGCGTCAAAAGTAAGCTCCTTGGTGAACGTCGTCGGCTGAGCACCCTCACCGCTTAAGTGATTGAAGGCCGCCTCCATCACAAGCATTGCTGCTTCAGTTGGCGAAACGTCTCCGAATTCAACGGCACACATTGACCAGATGGGCAGAAGATGATTTGTAGAAACTGCCTTGCGTGTAAACCGACGATCGCCTTCGATCATTCTCAGCCGATCAACGCACTTCCGAGTCGCCTCGGCCGCGCCAAAGACAAGCGATGCGCGAGCAACGGGCATAGAGAACGTGCCCGTACTGCGAGAGAGAGGCAACGACTCCAAGTCCATCTCGGAGTCTCCTTGAGACAACGTTTCCCCAAGGACAACTGATGCCCACTGGTCCTCCCTATGTGGTGAGACCTCCGAGCGGTGCTGGAGAGCGCCGAAACTATCCCAGTCGCTAGCAAGCACCACACGCGTGAACTGACTAAGCGGAGACCCCTCTGCTGCGTACGCCCGTATCCAAGCAAACGCCTCCGCGAATCGAGAGTCGTCAAGAACGATTACAGGCGGTGGTCTGGGTGCTGTCGACGGCGGCCGGTCGCCATAGCCTATAGC
>DATAGN010000071.1:0-14677 GCA_036263715.1 Ramlibacter sp. | reverse complement strand
AACCGCAACAAGCGCAGCGTGACGCTGAACACCAAGCAGGCGGGCGACCTGGAGAAGTTCGACGCGCTGGTGAAGGAAGCCGACGTCTACATCCAGAACTTCCGCCCCGGCTTCGCCGAGCAGATCGGCGCCGGCTTCGATCGCCTCAAGGGCATCAACGACCGCCTGGTCTACTGCGCCATCAGCGGCTTCGGCGCCACCGGGCCCGCGGCGCACCGCCCCACCTACGACAGCGTGGCGCAGGCGGCCAGCGGCTTCCTCGGGCTGCTCGTGAACCCGGGCAACCCGCGCGTCACCGGTCCCGCCATCGCCGACCTCGTGACCGGCTTCTACGCGGCCTACGGCATCCTCGGTGCGCTGTACGACCGGGAAAAGCGCGGGACGGCACGGCGCGTGGACCTGTCGATGTTCGAGGCCATGACGCACTTCAACCTCGACGCCTTCCAGCACCTGTTCTCCGCCAACGAGGTGATGGGCCCCTTCAGCCGGCCGAGCGTGTCGCAGTCCTATGTGCTGGAGTGCAGCGACGGCAAGTGGGTGGCCCTGCACATGTCCTCCCCGGAGAAGTTCTGGCAGGGCCTGGCCACGGCCATGGAGCGGCCGGACATCTTCCAGGACGGGCGCTTTGCCAGCCGGCAGGGCCGCATCGACCACCAGGAGGACCTCATCGGCGTGCTGCGCCCGATCTTCCGCGCCCACGACCGCGCCGAATGGTGCCGCCGGCTGGAAGCCAACGACGTGCCGCATTCCCCTATGTACACGACCGCGGAAGTTCCTGAGGATGCGCAGGCGAAGCACCTGCAGCTGTTCGTGGAGACCGAGCACCCGGTGGTGGGGACCTTCCGCACCGTGCGCTCCCCGGTCTCCTTCGACGGCCAGCGGCCGCTGGAAGTGACCGCGCCGCCGGTGCTGGGCGAACACAACGAGGAATTGGCGGGCGGCTGGAAGCCGCGCCGCACGACGACCAAGGAGACGAGCAAGTGACACTGCGCCGCAAGATCCTGGCAAGCCTGGCCGCCCTGGCGGTGGCCGCGCCGCTGGCCGCGTCGGCGCAGTCGGACTACCCGAACCGGCCGGTGCGCCTGGTCGTGCCCTTCGGCCCCGGCACCACCACGGACATCATCGCCCGCGTGTTCGCCGAGGCGCTCGCAAGGCCGCTCGGCCAGGCCATCGTGGTGGAGAACAAGTCGGGTGCCGGCGGCAACATCGGCGCCGACTTCGTGGCGAAGGCGCCGGCCGATGGCTACACCATCGTCATGGGCACGGTCGGCACGCATGCGATCAACCCCGGCCTGTACCGCCGCATGCCTTACGACGCGCAGAAGGACTTCGCGCCGATCGGTTTCGCCGGCTACACGCCGACGCTGCTGGTGGTGCCGGCGAACTCGCCGTTCCGGACCCTGAAGGAACTGCAGGCCGCCGCGGCCAAGGCGCCGGGCGTGAGCTTCGCCTCGGCCGGCAACGGCACCTCGGGCCACCTCGCGGGTGAACTGCTCAAGGTGCGCCTGGGCGGCGAGATGGTCCACGTGCCGTACAAGGAAGGCGGCCTCGCGCTCAATGACGTGATGGCCGGCCAGGCACAGTTCATGTTCTACCACCCGGCCGCGGTGATGCCGCACATCCGCGCCGGCAAGCTGCGCGCGCTCGGCGTCTCCAGCGCCAGGCGCAGCGCCGCCGCGCCCGACGTGCCCACGATCACCGAGCAGGGCTTCGGCGAGTTCGACCTGGTCGCCTGGTTCATGCTCTATGCGCCGGCGGCGACGCCGGCGCCGGTGCTCGCGAAACTGCGCGACGCGGTGACGCAGGCGGTGACGAACCCCGAGGTGAAGGCCAAGCTCGCGGCGCAGGGGCTCGAAGTGCCCGTGCTCAAGGGCGAGGAGCTCGCCGCCTTCAACCGCACCGAAATCGCCAAGTGGTCCGAGCTGGTCAAGCGCTCGGGCGCGCAAGTGGATTGAGTTTCTTTCATCGCCAGCAAAAACAGGAGACAAGCATGACTCTCTCTCGCCGCAGCATCCTTTCCGCCGCCGGCGCGGCGCTCGCCGCTCCCGTGCTGGCGCAGCAGGGCCAGCCGCCCATCCGCATCGGCAGCACGCTCGCCCTCACCGGCCCGCTCTCCGCCACCGCGCTCACGCACAAGCTGGTGGGCGACATCTACGTGGAGAACCTGAACAAGCGCGGCGGCCTGCTGGGCCGGCAGGTGCAGTGGATCGTCAAGGACGACCAGTCCAAGCCGGACCTCGCGCGCACGCTGTACGAGCAGCTGGTGACCAGCGACAAGGTGGACCTGCTGATGGGGCCGTACGCCACCGGTGCGATCCTGTCGGCGATGGGCGTGGCCCAGCGCTACAACAAGGTGCTGGTGCACCACACCTTCGGCATCCCGTCGATGGCCAAGTACGAGATGCAGTTCCCGGCCTGGTCGCTCGGCCACGATCCGCAGAACACGATCTCCAATTCGCTGTTCGACATGCTGGCGCAGTCGCGCAGGCCGCCCAAGACCATCGCGGTCGTCACGAGCAAGTTCCCCTCCATCCACTTCATGTCGCTGGGCGGCCGCGAGGTGGCGAAGAAGCGCGGGCTCAAGGAGGTGCTGTTCCTCGAGTGGGAATTCGGCAACCGCGACTTCGGCCCGATCGCCGCGCGCGTGAAGGATGCCAAGCCCGACCTCGTGTGGATCGGCGACATCGGCCTGGAGGGCAACATGCTGCTCGATGCGATGAAGAAGATCGATTACACGCCGCCGCTGCACTTTCACATGTACCCGGCGCCGGGGCCGATGACCAAGTCGCCCGAAGGCGCGGGCGCGCTGTCCCTGACCATCTTCGAGGAGCACCCGCCCTTCACCAATTCCGGCATCGCCGCCGAGTTCGTGCAGACCTTCAACCAGCGCGCCGCCGCGGCCGGCCTGGCCGACATCCACGTGGAGACGCAGGCAGCCGCCTCGTTCTCGGCCTGGCAGATCCTGGAGGCGGGCGTGCGGGGGGCCAACACGCTGGACGACAAGCGGATCGCCGACTTCCTGAAGAAGAGCCGGATCGACACCATCCAGGGGCGCCTGCGCTTCGACGGGCCCGGCAACTACGGCGACGACCTCATGAAGATCAAGCAGGTGCAGAACGGCACGTGGAAGGTGGTATGGCCCACCAACTTCGCGGCGCCCGGCGCCTCGCTGCAGCTTCGTTGAAGCCGCCCGGACGATGACCCTTCCCAGCATCAACCTGCTGCTGCAGTCGATCCTGTCCGGCATCTTCATCGGCGGGCTGTACGGGTTGATCGGCCTGGGCCTCGGGCTCACCTGGGGCCTGCTGCGGCAGATCAACCTGTCGCACTTCGGGCTGGTCTTCCTGGGTGGCTACCTGAGCTACCAGATGGCCACCAAGTGGCAGCTCGATCCCTTGCTGGCGCTGGCCGTCGTCCCGCCCGCGTTCTTCGTGATCGGCGTGGGGATGCAGTGGGTGCTGTCGCGCTTTTCGATCACGCCCTTCAACTCGCTGCTGGTCACCTTCGGCATCACGGTGATGATCGAGAGCGCCATCCAGGCGGTCTGGACCGCGGACTACCGCCGCCTGGAGTCGCACTACACGGCCATGAAGTTCACCGTGGGCGGCATCTACGTGCCGATCCCGGAGCTGCTGACCTTCCTGCTGGCGGTGGGCATCTCGCTCGGGGTGTGGGCTGCCATGCGATACACGGACCTGGGCAAGGCGCTGCGCGCGATGGCGGAGGACGGCCCCATCGCGGCGGCTTTCGGCATCGACTCGCGCCTGCTGGCGCTGCTGCTGGCCGGCGGCTGCGCTGCGCTCGCCGGCGTGGCGGGCGTGTGCCTGGCCCTGAGCTTCACGCTGACGCCGTCGCAGATCTTCGCGTGGGTCGGGGTGGTGTTCGCGGCGGTGATGCTGGGCGGCCTGGGCAGCCCGCTCGGCCCGCTGGTCGCCGGGATCATCATCGGCGTGAGCGAGGCGGTGACCATGGCCGTGGCCTCGCCATCCTGGGCACCCATCGTGTCGTTTTCGCTGCTGATCGGCATGCTGCTGTTCAAGCCCGGCAAGGCCTGAGAGAGAAGAACAACAATGAACAAGACGATGGTGGCGATCGTCGGGGTGGGCGCGCTGCTGGCCAGCGTGCCCTGGCTCGGCCTGCCTTCCTTCTACGAGTCGATCCTGTACCTGGTGTGCCACTGGGTCGTGCTGGCGGTCTCGTGGAACATCCTTTCGGGCTATTCGGGCTACTTCTCCTTCGGGCACGGCGCCTTCTTCGGCGTCGGCATGTATTCGACCGCGGTGCTGGCGGGCAAGTGGAACTGGCCGTTCCTGGCCACGCTGCCCTTCGCCGCGCTGGTGCCGGCGCTGCTGGGGCTGTTCATCGGCTTCGTGGTCTTCCGCGTCAAGGCGGTGCGCGGGGAGCTGTTCGCGCTGCTCACGCTCGCGGTCACCTTCGTGGTGGCCACCATCATCATCAACACGCCCATCGACGGCGGGCCGGGCATCTACCTGAACACGGTGCAGACGCCGAAGCTGGCGCCTTCGCCCGCCTCGTCGATCTACCTGATGATGCTGCTGGCGGCCGTCGCCACCATGCTGGTCGCCTACAAGGTCTACGCCTCCAAGCTGGGCATCGGCCTGTTCGCGATCCACGACGACGAGGACGTGGCCGAGGTGATGGGCGTGCCGACCTTCCGCTACAAGCTGCTCGCCTTCGCGCTGTCGTGCGCGCTGGCGGGGCTGGCCGGCGGCATCCACGCGCTCTTCATCTCCTACGTCACCGTGGGCGAGACCTTCAACATCACGGTGCCGCTCACGGTAGTGCTCATGAGCGTGCTGGGCGGCACGCGGCACTGGGCCGGGCCGGCAGTCGGGGCAACGGCGATCACGGCGCTGCTGTACTTCTTCACCTCCGGCGACAGCGCGGTGGCCGGCCGCGCGGCCGTCGGTGCGATCCTGGTGGTGGTGATCCTGTTCATGCCCGAAGGCATCCTCGGCCAGCTGCTGAAGAAGCGCAAGCCAGCGTCCGTGCCCTCGCCGGCGGCACCCAAGGACGTGGTGCCGGAGCTCTCCGCCGATGCGCACGTGCCGGCCGCGCCGGCGCTGCGCACCACGGCCATCGGCGCGCCCCTGCTCGAGGTGCATGGCCTGTCGAAGTCCTTCAAGGGCCTGCAGGCCCTAGACAGCGTCACGCTGCAGGTGCGGCAGGGCGAGATCCTCGGCCTGCTGGGGCCCAACGGATCCGGCAAGTCCACCTTCATCAACGTGGTGAGCGGCCATTACCCGCTGAGCGCCGGCCGGATCGTGTTCGACGGCCGCGACTTGACCGGCGTTCCCGCGCACCGCATGGCGCACGCCGGCATTGCGCGCACCTACCAGATCCCGCGGCCCTTCGGCCACATGACGGTGCTGCAGAACGTGTCCATGGTGGCCATGTTCGGCGGGGCCTCGCTCGGTGCGAAGGAAGCCGAGCGCGAAGCGTGGAAATGGCTGGAGTTCACCGGGCTGCAGTCCCGTGCCTTCGCGCTGCCGGAAGACCTGAACCTGCACCAGCGCAAGTTCCTGGAGCTCGCCCGGGCGCTGGCCGCGCGGCCGCGGCTGGTGCTGCTGGACGAGGTGCTGTCGGGGCTCACGCCCAGCGAGATCAACGAGGCCATCGAGCTGATCCGCCGCATCCGCGACCAGGGCTCCACGATCGTCTTCGTCGAACACGTCATGCGCGCGGTGATGGCGCTGACCGATCGCATCGTGGTCCTGAACCACGGCAAGCTGATCGCGCAGGGCGAGGCCAACGAGGTGATGAAGGATGCCGAAGTGGTGAGCGCCTACCTGGGAAAGCCGGCCTATGCTTGACGTCGCCAACCTGCAGGTCTCGTACGGCGCGGCGCCGGCGCTCTGGGACGTGTCGCTGCGCGTGGACGCCGGCGAACTGGTGTGCGTCGTCGGCCCCAACGGTGCGGGCAAGAGCACGTTGATCAACGCCATCGCGGGCCTGCACCGCGCCCGCGGCGGCCGCATCGTGTTCGAAGGGCAGGACATCACGCAGCTGGCGCCGCATCGCTTCTGCGCCGCCGGCATCGCGATCGTGCCGGAAGGGCGGCGCCTCTTCACCGGCATGAGCGTGCACGAGAACCTGGAGCTGGGGAGCTACTTGCCCAAGGCGAAGGCGCAGCGCGCGCAGAGCCTCGAAGGCGTGCTGGCCTTGTTTCCCGCGCTCAAGCAGAAGCTGGGGCAGCAGGCAGGATCGCTGTCCGGCGGCCAGCAGCAGATGGTGGCGATCGGCCGCGCGATGATGAGCCAGCCGCGGCTGCTTTTGCTGGACGAGCCTTCGCTCGGGCTGGCGCCGACGGTGGTGCTGGACATGTTCCAGGCGATCCGCGCGATCAACGCGCGCGGGACGTCGGTGCTGCTGGTGGAGCAGAACGTGTCGATGGCGATGGAGATCGCGCGGCGGGCGTACGTGATGGAAGAGGGCCGCATCGTCGCCGACGGCGAAGCCGCGGAGATCGTGAACCGGCCGGAGATCAGGAAGGCCTACCTCGGCCTGGCTTGAGTTCTCGCGAGACAACTTTCCATCTCCCGGAAAACTCATTTGCCCCCTTGCCGTTCACCAACCGACCCCGGCCCGCTAAAGTCCGGCGGACATAGGAGACACCATGGACGACAACTTCAACGACAAGCTCCTGATCCGCGAGCTCGTCGAACGCTGGGCCGTCTGGCGCGATGCCGGCGACTGGGAGCGCTTCGCCACCGTCTGGCATCCTGAAGGCGTGATGATGGCCACCTGGTTCCAGGGGCCCTTCCGCGACTTCATCCGCGTCACCCAGGAAGGCTGGGACAAGGGCGTGAGCATCCTGCACTTCCTCGGCGGCTCCGCCATCGAGGTCAATGGCGACCGCGCGGTGGCGCAGACGAAGATGACGATCTCGCAGCGCGGCATGGTCGAAGGCACCGATGGGCCCGTGCTGTGCGACGTGGTCTGCACCGGCCGCTTCTACGACTTCATCACGAAGCACGACGGCGAGTGGAAGGTGCTGCACCGCCAGCCGATCTACGAAAAGGACCGCATCGACCCGGTGGACCCCACCGCGCAGCTGAAGCTGGACCAGGAGTTTCTGGCCTCCATGCCTGAGGGCTACCGCCACCTCGCCTACATCCAGACGCGCATCGGCTACAAGGTCAAGATGGACATGCCGATGCTCAAGGGGCCCGTGGTGCAGGAACTCTATGCACGCGGTGCGCGCTGGCTCTCGGGCCGCCCGCTGGAGCGCTGACATGCACGCCCGCCGCCGCCTCCTCGCCGCCGCCGCGCTCGCAGTCGCACTGCCCTTCGCGCACGCGCAGGGTTACCCCAACAAGCCCGTTCGCATCGTCGTGCCGCAGCCGCCCGGGGGCGGCTTCGACACCGTGGGCCGCCTGCTCGCGGACCGGCTGGCCAAGGTCACCGGCCAGAGCTTCGTCGTGGAGAACAGGACCGGCTCGGGCACGCTGGTCGGCACCGACTTCGCCGCCAAGGCGGCACCGGACGGCTACACGCTGCTGGTGGGCTCGGTGTCGAACCTGGCGCTGAACCCGGGCCTGTACGCAAACCTTCCGTACGACAGCCTCAGGGACTTCGAGCCGATCGGCATGCTCGTGAGCTACAGCTACACGCTGGTCGGCCGCAAGGACCTGCCCTTCAACAGCCTGCAGGAAGTGCTGGCCCACGCGAAGGCGAACCCGGGCAAGCTCACGTACGCCTCCGCCGGCAACGGCTCGGGCCAGCACGTGCTGGCCGCGGCCCTGTGGCACCTGGCGAACGTGCAGGTGGCGCACGTGCCGTACCGCGGCGCGCAACCGGCCTACCAGGACCTGCTGGGCGGCCGCGTCGACCTGTTCTTCGACCTGTCGCCTACCGCCCGCGTGCAGGTGGATGCCGGCAATGCGAAGGCGCTCGCCGTCTCCGGCTCGGCGCGCAACAGCATGCACCCGCAGGTGCCCACGGTGCAGGAAACCGGCGCCGCGCCGCTGGAGCTGGAATCCTGGTTCGGCCTGTTCGCCCCCGCGAAGACGCCGCCCGAGGTGCTGCAGAAACTGCGCGCCGATTTCGCGAAGGTCGCCGGCATGCCGGACGTGCAGGAGTCGCTGCAGAAGGCGGGCGGCAAGCCGCTGTCGCTGATCGGCGATGATGCACGCGCCGTCGTGCGGCGTGACGTCGACCGCTGGAGCAAGCTGGTGAAGACGCTCGCGATCAAGGCGGAGTGACCCCCTTTCCCTCACGGACAACAACCATGAACGTTCTCGGCATTTCCGGCAGCCTGCGCGCGGGCTCGTACAACACCATGGCGCTGCGCGCCGCGCAGAAGCTCGCCCCGGCGGGCATGCAGATCGACATCGCGGACATCAGCCGCATTCCGATGTACAACGACGACGTGCGGGCGGCCGGCGAGCCGGCGGAAGTCGCAGAGCTCAAGGCGCGCGTGCGCGCCGCCGACGCGGTGCTGCTGGTGACGCCGGAGTACAACTTCTCCATCCCGGGCGTGCTGAAGAACATGCTGGACTGGATGTCGCGCCCGCCCGAGCCGCCCTTCGACGGCAAGGTGGTCGGCATCATGGGCGCGAGCCCTGGGCCGGTGGGCACCGCGCGCGTGCAGTACGACCTGCGCAAGGTGCTGGTGTTCATGAACACCTTCACCGTCAACAAGCCCGAGGTGTTCATCTCCAACTGCGCCTCGCGCTTCAATGCGCAAGGCGAGCTCACCGACGAGGCCACCGCCAAGTTCATCGGCGACCTGCTGGTGGCCATGCAGAAACTGAAGACGCGCGTCGGCTGACAATACGGGGGTGTCCCTCCCCCTCATCACCGACTGGTTCTTCTACGCAGTCTCCATCCCCGCGGTGATCCTGCTGGGGATCAGCAAGAGCAGCTTCGGCGCGGGCTTCGGCTCCCTGGCCGTGCCCATGATGGCGCTGGCCATCACGGTGCCCGATGCCGCCGCGATCCTGATGCCGATCCTGTTCATCATGGACGTGATGGGGCTCGCGGTGTTCCGCAAGCAGTTCGACCGCTCGCAGCTGAAGCTGCTGATCCCCGCCGGCCTGCTGGGCACCGCCATCGGCACGCTGCTGTTCAAGGCGCTCGACGCGCAGATGGTGGCCGGCATCGTCGGCGTCTGCACGCTGCTGTTCCTGGCGCAGCGCCTGCTGTTCCCGCCGCATGCGGCCAGCCGCCCGCCGCCGCGCTGGCTGGGCGGCGTGCTCGGCACGGTGTCGGGGTTCACCAGCTTCGTCGCGCATTCGGGCGGCCCGCCGCTGAACGCGTACATGATTCCGCTGCGGATGCAGCCGATCACCTTCGCGGCGACGGCCAGCATCTTCTTCTTCGTGATGAACCTGGCGAAATGGGTGCCGTATGCGTGGCTGGGATTGCTGGACGTGCGCAACATGAGCACGTCGCTGGCGCTGATCCCCTTCGCGCCGCTGGGGGTGTTCATCGGGGTGAGGCTGTCGAAGAACCTGAACCCGAAGGTGTTCTACCGGCTGGTGCTGGCGGGGATGCTGCTGACGGGATTGAAGCTGGTCTACGACGGATTTTTCTAGCGCCGTCGTCATCCCCGCGCAGGCGGGGAGCCAGGGCTTTTGAGGAAGCCGCCTCCGGGCCGCTTTTTCATTGGCTCGGCGCAGTCATCGCGCGAGGCAGCGCGGCACTTCCTTGGAAGCCCTGGATTCCCGCCTCCGCGGGAATGACGGCCCGTCACTCCGAGTCCCACCCCGGCGTGCGCTCTTCACCGCGCTTGCGTCGCGCCTCGTTCTCCGCCCGCTCGCGCGCCATCTGCTCTTCCAGCTGCTGCCGGCCTTCCTTGACCACCGCGATCAGGCGGGCGCGGTCGCGGTGGTGCGGGTACATCTTCTCGAACAGTTCCACGTTGTGCCGGCGAAAGCGCATCGCGTGCCGGCGCGCCTCGTGCGGCGTGAGGCCCAGCACCTCCAGCACCGTGCGGCCGCTGCGCAGGCTCGACTCGAACAGCTCGCGCTCCACGCGCACGATGCCGCGGTCGCGCAGCGCATTCCAGTGCGGCACGTCGCGCGCGCGCACCACCAGCTCCAGGTGCGGGAAGTGCTCGCGCGCCAGGTCGACGACCTTCAGCGACTGCTCCTTGTCGTCCACGGCGACCACCAGCACGCGCGCGCGCTGGGCGCCGGCCGTGCGCAGCAGGTCCAGCCGCGTCGCATCGCCGTAGAACACCTTGTAGCCGAAGGCCCGTGCCGCCTCCACCATGTCGGCATCGTGGTCCAGCACCGTCGCACCGATGCCCTGCGCATTGAGCATGCGGCCGATGATCTGCCCGTAGCGGCCGAAGCCCGCGATGATCACCGGCTTGTCCTGTTGCTGGCTGATCTCCTCGAGCTGGCGGCGACTGCCCGCGTTGAACCGCGGCAGCAGGAACTTGTCGACCAGCACCAGCAGCACCGGCGTCACCAGCATCGACACCGCCACGGACCCGATCAGCAGCGACGCCGTTTCGGCAGGAAACACGCGTGCGCCCGCCGCCGCCTGGAACACCACGAAGGCGAACTCACCGCCTTGCGCGAGCAGCAGCGTGAACACGGGCCGCTCGGCCAGCGGAATGCCCATCGGCCTGGCGATGCTCCAGATCACCGCGCCCTTGAGCGCCAGCAGCGTGAGCACGATCGCCGCCATCACCCCGGGCGAGCGCATCAGCACGCCGAAGTCGATGCTCATGCCGACCGCGATGAAGAACAGGCCCAGCAGCAAGCCCTTGAAGGGCTCGATGTCGGTTTCCAGTTCGCGCCGGTACTCGCTTTCGGCGAGCAGCACGCCGGCGAGGAAGGCCCCGAGCGCCATCGACAGCCCCACCAGCTGCATGAGCGCGGCGATCGCCACCACCAGCAGCAGCGATGCGGCGGTGAAGATCTCCGGCGTGCGGCTCTTGGCGATCCAGCGCAGCAGCGGGCGGATCAGCAGGCGGCCTCCGAGGATGATGCCCCCGACCACCGCCAGGATGCGCAGCACCTCCAGCCAGTGTTCGCCTTCGGCCACGGGCTGCGCGGCAGCGACGGTACCGAGCAGCGGCAGCAGCGCCAGGATGGGGATCGCCGCGACGTCCTGGAACAGCAGGATGGAAAAGCCCGCCTGCCCGCTGCTGGTGGGCATCAGGTTGCGCTCGCCCATCACCTGCAGCGCGATCGCGGTGGACGACAGCGCCAGCCCCAGTGCCGCGACCAGCGCGGTGCGCCAAGGTGCGCCCGACACGAAGCCGGCCGCGAACAGCAGCGCCGCACATCCGAGCACCTGCACGCTGCCCCAGCCGAAGATCGGCCGGCGCATGCTCCACAGCCGCCGCGGCTCCAGTTCCAACCCGATCAGGAACAGCATCAGCACCACGCCGAACTCGGCGAAGTGCAGGATGTCTTCCACATTCGTGACGAGGCCGAAGCCCCAGGGGCCGATCGCGATGCCCGCGGCCACGTAGCCGAGAATCGAGCCGAGGCCGATCGCCTTGGACAGCGGCACCGCGATGACGGCCGCCGACAGGTAGATGAGGCTGTTCGTCAGCCAGGCGGGCGCGTGTTCCATCAGGCGTCTCCCTGCGCCTGCGGGCGGTCGGTCGTCGGCACGTCGGTGACGGGGCAGGCGCCGATCTCGTCCATCTCCGGCCAGCCGGGATAGCTCGCGAGCCTTTCGCCGAACACCTCCACGTGGCGGCGGATCTCCTCGGCGCCCAGCCGGTGCGCCGCATGCAGCACCAGCGGCGGCAGGAAGCGCATGCCGCACAGCGCGGCGGTCTGCTCGTAGGGCGGCAGGAAGGCGTCGAAGAAGTAGCGGTTGTACCCCTGCGGGTGGTACGAAGCCTCGGGGCCGCCGGTGGTGGTCACCAGCCAGAGGTCCTTGCCGTGCAAGGCGGTGCCCCCGTGCCCGTAGGCCCAGCCGTAGCGCAGCACCTCGTCGAGCCAGAGCTTCATGAGCGCCGGCATGGAATACCACTGCAAGGGATGCAGCAGCACGACCAGCTCGGCGGCCTGCACGGCCTGCTGTTCGGCAGCGACGTCGATGTCGTAATCGGGATAGAGGCCGTAGAGGTCGCGCACTTCGACGTTGTCGACTCCGCGCGCGCTCTCGGTCAGCAGCCGGTTCACATGCGATTCGCGCCAGTTCGGATGCGCGGCGAGCACGCAGGTGCGGGGGTGCGGTTTTGCGAACTCATCCATAGTCTGTACCATAGCCCAAGCGGCTCCCCGGCCGCGCAGCACAGGAGCGCGTCGCATGCCGGTCGTCGTTGTTGCGAATCCGAAGGGTGGCGTGGGCAAGTCCACCATGGCCACCAACATCGCGGGCTACTTTGCCAGCAAGGGGCACCAGGTGATGCTCGGCGATGCCGATCGCCAGCAATCCTCCAGGCTTTGGCTGCGCCTGCGCCCGCCCGGAGCGCGCCCCATCACCGGCTGGGACGTGGGCGATGGCCTCATCGCCAAGCCGCCGAAGGGCACCACGCACGTGGTGCTGGACACGCCGGCAGGCATGCACGGCAAGATGCTGCAGGAGGCGCTGCGCCAGGCGGACAAGGTGGTCGTGCCGCTGCAGCCGAGCATCTTCGACATCTACGCCACGCGCGCCTTCCTCGACGAACTCGCCCAGCAGCGCAAGGCGGGCAAGATGCAGGTCGGCATCGTCGGCATGCGCGTCGACGCGCGCACGATCGCCGCGGACAAGCTGCAGGAGTTCGTCGACAGCCTCGGCCTGCCGGTGCTGGGCCTGCTGCGGCCCACGCAGAACTACATCCACCTGGCCGCGCGCGGCCTGACGCTGTTCGACGTCGCTCCCGGGAAGGTCGAGAAGGACCTGGAGCAGTGGCAGGGCCTCTGTCGCTGGTTGGACAGCTGAAGCCCGGCCGCCTGTACATTGGCGGCATGCGCGTCTTCGAAACCATCGCCGACCTGGCCGCGCTCGCGGGCCAGGAGGTCGCCACCAGCGACTGGATCACGATCACCCAGCAGCAGGTGGACCTGTTCGCGGACGCGACCGGCGACCACCAGTGGATCCACGTCGATCCCGAGCGCGCGAAGCAAGGCCCCTTCGGCGCGCCCATCGCGCACGGCTTCCTCACGCTGTCGCTGATCCCCAGGTTCTTCGAGGCGGCCCTGGAAGTGCGCAACACGCGCATGGGCGTGAACTACGGGCTGAACCGGGTGCGTTTCACGTCGCCGGTGCCCGTGGGCAGCCGCTTGCGCGCAACGATGACCTTGCTGGAGGCGGCGGCCATCCCGGGCAACGGCTACCAGATGACCTGGAAGGTGACGGTGGAACGCGAGGGCAGCGACAAGCCGGCGTGCGTGGCCGAATCGATCACGCGCCGCTACGTCTGAACGGACCTGCAAAAAAGAAGCCCGCGCGAAGCGGGCGAAGAAAGGAGTCTGGGTTGCCTGGCCTGCCCTGGTGGGCCGGTTAATGGTCAGATGCAGGACCGATGCGGAAGTTTCAAACACAGCCCGGTGCAACGGAGTATTGCTTCTGTCGCGCAGCGTGCGTGCCTCAGGCGGCACCTGCGAAACCGTGTTGCCGCCAGGCCTCGAAGACCGTCACCGCCACCGCATTCGAAAGGTTGAGGCTGCGCTGGCCCGCGCGCATCGGCAGCCGCAGGCGCTGCGCCGGCGCGATGGTGTCCAGCAGCAGCTGAGGCAGGCCTGCCGTTTCGGAGCCGAAGACGAGCCAGTCACCGGGCGCGAACTGCACCGCGTGCAGGCGCTGCGTGGCGCGGGTCGTCATCGCGAAGATGCGAGCCGCGTCCGGGGCTTCGCTGGCCAGCAGCGCGTCCCAGTCGCGGTGGCGCTTCACTTGTGCGTACTCGTGGTAGTCCAGGCCGGCGCGCCGCATCAGGCGGTCTTCCATCGAGAAGCCCAGCGGCTCCACCAGGTGCAGCGTGCAGCCCGTGTTGGCCGCCAGCCGGATCACGTTGCCGGTGTTGGGCGGGATCTCGGGGGTGACGAGGACGATGTGGAACATGAGGGGCGTCATTCCCGCGGAGGCGGGAATCCAGGGCGTCCGCATTTTCTTTGAAAGCCCTGGACCCCCGCCTCCGCGGGGGTGACGGCTAGTGGTTTCTCGTGCGTGCGAGAACAACCGAGGCCACCCGCGCCACGCCCGCCTGCTTCAGCACCCTCGCCGCCGCATGCAGTGACGCGCCGCTGGTCATCACGTCATCCACCAGCAGCACCGACGCCCCGCGCAGTTCCTTCGCGCGCAGCGGCTCGACACCGAAGGCACCGGCCACGTTCGCCTGCCGTTCCTTGCGGTCCAGCGAAGCCTGCGGCCCCGTCTCGCGCAAGCGCAGCAGGAAGCCGGCATCGGTCTTCGCGCGCGTCATCTCGCGGGCCAGCAGCAGCGCCTGGTTGAAACCGCGCTCGGCGAGCCGGCGGGGCGCCAGCGGCATGGGCAGCACGCGGTCGGCGCGACCCAACTCCTGTGCAACACCCGGAACCTGCGCCATGCGCCGGGCCAGCGATGCGGCCCAGCCGGGCTCCCCGTGGAACTTGAAGCGGGTGACGAGGCCCGACCACGGGTAGGCATACGGAACGGCAGCCAGGCACGCATCCAGCGGCGGCGGCTCCTCCAGGCAGGCGCCGCACACGTCCACGCTCGCGTCCACCTCCTGCGCGCAGGTGCGGCAGCGATGCGCCGCATGCCCGAACTGCGCGAT
>DATAGN010000070.1:0-1880 GCA_036263715.1 Ramlibacter sp. | reverse complement strand
GCCTCCGCCTTCGCCAGGCGCAGCTTCTGGTCGTGCTCCGGCGTCGGCTGCGCGCGCATCTCGAGCTCGGCGACCTGGATGTCGCGCTCGCCCCGCGCCTGCTCGTTGCACAACTCGCGGGAATGGCCCTGCACGCGGCGGCAACGCTTCTGCGCGTTGTCGTACTGCTCCTCGATGCGCACCAGGTTGGCCTTCACCTCGTCCTTCGACATCACGGGGTTCGCGAACGGGGGCGCGGCCGTGGCGGCGGCGCAGCAAAAGCCCAGCACAGCGGCCAGCAGGGGCAGTCGGATCGTCATGGGCTCTTCTCCTTAGCGGCTCTTGTCGGTGAGGGTGGGGCTGTCGTCGAGGGCGTGGTCGGGCGACGTGCGCTCCCAGCTGCGCACCTGCCGCTCGGCCTCGTCGCGGGCGAGCCCGTGGCGTTGCTGGATGCGCCCGAGCAGCTGGTCGCGGCGGCCG
Source organism: Ramlibacter sp. (assembly GCA_036263715.1). GTDB lineage: Bacteria > Pseudomonadota > Gammaproteobacteria > Burkholderiales > Burkholderiaceae_C > Ramlibacter. The sequence goes on along the minus strand of DATAGN010000070.1, from coordinate 1,421 downwards.
GCGATGACGTCGAGGTCGTCGTCGGTCAGCTTGCCCCACTGCTCCTTGACCTTGCCCTTCAGCTGCTTCCAACGACCCTGGACCCTGTCCTTGTTCATGTTGCTCGACTCCAGACGCTTTGGCGCGAATGGTCGCGCCCGCTGCTGGCTGAACAGGTAGGAAGCGCGCCGCACGCCGGGTAGGTTGCGGCCTACCGGCTTTTCCGGCGGCGTCCGGGCGATTCGTTATGCTCGGCGCCGCCGAGAACAACCGGGCCGCCGCGGCGGCCGACGAGGAGAACCCATGACCAAGCCGAGGCCGCCGTGGCTGGCCTGTTGCCTTCTGCTGTGCCCCGCCCTGGCCGGCGCGGCGGAGTTCGACGCCAGTCGCATGTCGCCGGCCTGGGGCATCCCCTTCGCCGGCGTGCTGCTGTCGATCGCGCTGTGTCCGTTGCTCACGCCACGCCTGTGGCACCACCACTACGGCAAGATCGCCGCCGGCTGGGCGCTCGCCTTCCTGGTGCCCTTCGCGCTGGTCTACGGCACCGCGGCCACGTCGGGAGCGGTGGCCCACGTGCTGGTCGAGGAGTACATCCCCTTCGTGATCCTGCTGACCGCGCTGTTCACGGTCTCGGGCGGCATTTACATCCGCGGCAACCTGCACGGCAGCCCGGCGCTGAACACCGCCATCCTGGGCATCGGCGCGTTCCTGGCAAGCTTCATGGGCACCACCGGCGCCTCGATGCTGCTGATCCGTCCTCTCATCCGCGCCAACGACAACCGGGTGCACCGGGCACACACGGTGGTGTTCTTCATCTTCATCGTCTCCAACGCGGGCGGCTCGCTCACCCCCCTGGGGGATCCGCCCCTGTTCCTGGGCTTCCTGCAGGGCGTGGACTTCTTCTGGACCGTGCGCCACATCTTTCCCGAAACGCTGTTCCTCATCGGCGCGCTGCTGCTGATCTTCTACGCGCTGGACTGGTTCTACTACCACCACCGCGAGGAGATCCGCCCGGTGGACCCGACGCCCGACACCCGCGGTGTCGGGTTCGACGGCGCCCGCAACTTCTGGCTGCTGGCCGGCATCGTGGGGCTGGTGCTCCTGAGCGGCTTCTGGAAATCGGACGCCGGGTTCCAGGTGGCCGGCGCGCAGGTGCGCCTGCCCGGGATGGTGCGCGACGTCGGCCTGGTCTTCATCACGCTGCTGTCGCTGCGCATCACGCCGCGCGCCGTGCACGAGGCGAACCAGTTCTCCTGGGCGCCGATGCTGGAGGTGGCCAAGCTGTTCCTGGGCATCTTCGTGACCATCGTGCCGGTGATCGCGATGCTGCGCGCAGGCATCGACGGCCCCTTCGCCGCCGTCATCCGCGCCGTGACGCGCCCGGACGGCACGCCCGATCCCGCCATGTACTTCTGGGCCTCCGGGCTCCTGAGCTCCTTCCT
>DATAGN010000069.1:0-6671 GCA_036263715.1 Ramlibacter sp. | reverse complement strand
CGAGGGTCGAACGCGACCCGAAATTCCGCCGGCTGACGGTGGAGCAGCTGCGCGACCGCGAAGAGCAGCCGATGGCCATCATGGTCCCGGCCTGGCAGGAAAGCGATGTCATCGCCGCCATGATCCAGAACATGGTCGAGGTGATGGAGTACCGCAACTACCGCGTGTTCGTCGGCACCTACCCGAACGACCAGCCGACCATCGACGAGGTCGAGCGCATGTCCAAGCGCTACCCGCAGCTGCAGCGCGTGGAAGTGCCGCACCCGGGCCCCACCAGCAAGGCCGACTGCCTGAACGCCGTGGTGGCCGCGATCTTCGACCATGAACGCGAGAAGAACGTCGAATTCGCCGGCGTCGTGCTGCACGACAGCGAGGACGTGCTGCACCCGCTGGAGCTGAAGTTCTTCAACTACCTGCTGCCGCGCATGGACATGGTCCAGCTGCCGGTGGCCTCGCTGGAGCGCGAGTGGTACGAGCTGGTGGCCGGCACGTACATGGACGAATTCGCCGAGAGCCACGCCAAGGAAATGGTGGTGCGCGAAAGCGTCTCCGGCATGGTGCCCTCCGCGGGCGTCGGCACCTGCTTCTCGCGCAAGGCGCTGCTGGCGCTGGTGGGCTCCACGCGCAACAAGCCGTTCAACATCGACAGCCTGACCGAGGACTACGACGTCGGCATGCGCCTGGCGCAGCTGAACATGAAGTCGATCTTCGGCGTGTTCCCCGTCACCTTCCACATCAACCGCACGTCGTGGGCCAGCTCGCGCAAGCGCGAGCTGCTGATGCAGATGCCGCTGTGCGTGCGCGAGTACTTCCCGGACAACTTCCGCGCGGCCTACCGCCAGAAGGCGCGCTGGGTGCTGGGCATCGGCCTGCAAAGCTGGGAGCAGATCAAGTGGCGCGGCCAGTCGACCGCCGCGCGCTACCTGCTGCTGCACGACCGCAAGGGCGTGATCACCTCCTTCGTGAGCATCCTGGCCTACATCCTGGTCGCCCACTTTATCGTGTTCCACGTCGGGCTGGCCACGGGCTGGTGGCATGCGTACTATCCTTCCCTGTTCCAGGAAGGCAGCATCTGGCGCACGATGATCTACATCAACGCGTTCTTCCTCGCGATCCGGGCCGCGCACCGCGTGTACTTCACGTCGGCGCTGTACGGCTGGGAGCACGGCCTGATGGCGCTGCCCCGCATGGTGGTGGGCAACTTCGTCAACTGCATGGCCGTGGCCCGCGCCTGGAAGATGTTCCTGGGCTACCTGTTCAAGGGCAACCGCCTGGCCTGGGACAAGACCGCGCACGAATTCCCGTCGTCCTCTCAGCTGGCCCGCCGGCGCCAGCGCCTGGGCGAGCTGCTCACCTCCTGGAACGCGGTGGAACCCGCCCGCCTGGAGATGGCGCTGGAAAAGCAGAGCGGCGAAGGCCTGCCGCTCGGCCGCGTGCTGGTCTCCAACGGCTGGCTGGACGAGGAGACGCTGGCCGAAGCCATCGCCTACCAGGCCGACCTGCCGCGTGCCCACCTCTCGGCCGAACTGGTGCGCAAGCACGCCAACGACATGCCCGTGGACCTGGCGGTGCGGCACCGCGCCGTCCACATGGGGCTGAACAAGCACAACCGGCCGATCCTGGCCGTGACCAGCCCGCTGACGGAGCCGCAGCTGGCCGAGATCACCGAGCGCATCGGGCAGGAGCCGGTGCAGCGCATCGCGCGGGAGGGGGAACTCGCGATGGCGCTGCGGCTGCTGCGCGACGACACGCAGGACGCCAAGGCGACGGCGGTGCCCACGGGTCCGCTGCTCGGAGATATGCTGATCGAACGCGGCCTGCTGCGGCGCGACGAGTTCGACTCGGCGATGCAGGCCTACAAGCCGAACGAGCATGGCCGCATCGGCGACTACCTGGTCGAGCGGGGCGTGATCGCCCGCGAGATGCTGGAACAGGTGGTGCAGGAACAGCGCAGCTACTTTGCGCGGGCGACCGCGCAACCGGAACAACAACAGAGGGGATTCTTCGGCAAGCCGTCTGCTCAACCGACCTAAACACAAAGGGGTCCTGCCCTCACAACGATGAAACAACAACAACGAAAGGCGCTGGCACTCGCCGCCGTGCTGGCGCTTTCTTCCTGGCAAGCGGCGGGACAACAGGCACCGGCTTCCCGCGGCGCCGCTGCGGCTGCCGCGCGTACGGCGCAGCAGGCCAATGCCGCGGCCGATGCGGGCTACAAGGCTTTCGCGCGGCGCGACTACGCTGCCGCGGTGCAGGCCGCGCAGCAGGCCGTGCAGCTCGCGCCGACCCGGCGCGACTACTGGCTGCTGCTGGCGCAGTCGCAGGCCGCCAGCGGCCAGGTCGACGACGCGGAGCAGTCGCTCGGCCGGGCCGGGCAGGTGGCGGGCGACGACGCCGCCCTGGCGCGGGCACGCGCCGACCTCGGGCGCATCCGCGCGCAATCCGCCGGCGAGGCGATGTACAAGGCGCTGCAGGCCGGCGACGTGCGTGCCGCCATCACCGCCGGCACGGAAGCCGTGCGCTGGGCGCCGGAGAACGCCGGCTTCAGGCTGGTGCTGGTCCATGCGCTCCTGCGCGACGCCCGTTTCGCCGACGCGGAGCGGGTCGCGAGCGAGGCCATCGCACTGCTGCCCGACAGCGCTGCGCCCCTGGCCTTGAGAGGCTATGCGCGCCAGGGCCTGAACCGCCCCGCCGAAGCTGCCGGTGACCTCGAGAGCGCGCTGCAGCAGCGCGGCGTGCAGGCCGCCAACCAGCGGCAACTGCGCCTGCTCGCCGCCGACCTGGCGCTCGCGCAAGGCAACGGCCAGCGCGCGCTGGACCTGCTGGCCGCCTTCCCGGCGGACGATGCCGATGCCGCGGGCCGGCGCGAAATCGCGCAGCAACGCGTCGCCGGCGGCGCTGCCACGCCCTTCGCGCTGCGCGCGCCCGGGATCGACTGCACCAACATCGACGCCTCGCAGACCTGCGTGCTGCAGGCCGCGGCGCCGCCGGCACTGCCCGGCTTCGCGAATGCCACCGCCGCCTACCGCGCGCTGGAAGAACGTGACGTGCAGCGGGCGCTGGACCAGGCGCGGCTGGCCGTCGCTGCCTCGCCCCAGCGCCGCGACTGGCAATTGATGCACCTGAACGCGGCGCTGGCCGCCAAGCAGGACGCCGAGGCCGAGACCGCCGCGACCGCCGCGCTGGCGCTGGGCAGCGACCCGCAGCTGCTGGCGACGCGCTCGTCCATCCGCCGCCGGCTGGGCAACATCGCCGGCGCCAACGCCGACGCCGAAGCCGCACTGGCATCGGGCCAGCTGCCGCCGCAGCAGGAGGCCACGCTGCTGTCCGAGCTCGGACGCACCCGCGAAGCGCGCGATCGCCTAGCCGCCACGCCGGCCGCGAGCGCCACGCCGCAGGGCCAGCTGGAGATGGCCTACCTGTCCTCGCGCATCGGCGACGACGAGGCCGCGCGCCGCGCCTTCGCCCAGGCCGATGCCGGCGGTGGCCTGCCCGCCTCGGCACTGATGGACGCGGGCTATGCCGCGATGCGCAGCAAGAAGGACGACGAGGCGGTGGCCTACTTCAAGCGCGCCATCGACGCCGTCAACGGCCTGCAGCTGCGCATGGAGCCGCAGATGGTGTACGACACCCGCCGCACCATCGCGGAGGTGTCGCGCAAGTGGGGCGTGCTGGCCTCCATCACCTCGCGCAACGGCGCCGGCCTCGAGCCGGGCTTCGGCGCGGTGGGCGGCGGCACGCCGGGCAACCGCGTGACGCAGGCGGGCGCCGAGGTCTACTACCGGCCCTGGGGTTTCCGCAACGGCCAGTTCGTGGAAGCCTTCGCGCGCGGCTTCACCACGCTGCATGCCGACAACGGCGGCAGCACCGGCGGCGACACCTTCAGCGGCGCCGTGGGCGTGCGCTGGAAGCCGCTGACCACGCAGAACCTGGTGGTGTCCATCGCGCGCACCTTCGGCCCGAACGTCACCGACGACTGGCTGGCGCAGGTCGGCTACTCCTACGACTACGGCACGGACCTGCGGGTGGACGCGCGCAGCTGGTGGACCACGCGCTTCTACGCGGAGATCGGCCGCTACCTGGAGAACGACATCAACTACGGCATCGCCAACCTGATGGTGGGCAAGAGCTTCCTGATCGGGGCGGATGGCCGCACGGTGCTGTTCCCGCACGGCTTCGTGGGGGTGGAATACACCTCCAACGATCCGGTGTCCAAGACGTCCGCGGGGGCAGGGCCGGGCGTGAGCCTGCGCCGCTGGTTCCGCGAGGACGTGTACAACGCGCCGCGTTCGTACTGGGACCTCACCCTGCAGTACCGGGCCCGCATCACGGGTGACGACCGCATGAAGGGCCTGTTCGTCAACGGCCTGCTTTCCTACTGAAACGATGCGAAGTGCCATCCTCGGGCTGGTCGCAGCCGCCGCGGTGCTGGGCGGCTGCGCCACCATGACCGTGCCCCCCATCGAGGGCATGGTGTGGCAGATCGACAACGAGAACACCGAGCCCAAGGGCGAGTTCGACAAGCTGGGTGTCAGGCGCCTGCTGGTGCAGTGGACGGTGGTCGACAACCTCGCGTTCGTGCCGGGCACGGACGTGCCGCCCGGCGCGAAGATGCCCGACTGGCAGCAGATCGCGAAACAGCCCTGGGCGCAGGAAGTCATCGTGGGCCTGGCCGGCCGCTTCGACGAGCGCGGGGCCCGCAACGATCTCGAAGGCCTGGTGCAGCTGTCGGCCAAGGTGGCCAAGCACCCGCCGCCGGTGAAGGTGGCGGGCTACTACTTCCCCATCGAGATCGACCCGACCTGGATGGAGGCCTACCGCCTGAAGACGCTGTTGCAGCAACTGCCGCGGCCGCTGTGGATCAGCGTGTACGACAGCGCCAACGTCGGTCCGGAGGAACTGGCGCAAAGCCTCACCGAATGGCTGCCCGCGGACGTGGGCGTGTTCTTCCAGGACGGGGTGGGCGTGCATGCGCGGGAGCCCTTCGTGGCGCGCCACTACGCCAACGTGCTGGTGCGCAGGCTGGGGCGCGAGCGCGTGCGCGTGATCGCCGAAGCGTTCCGGCCGCAGGTGGGCGGCGGCTTCCGCGCCGCGACGGTGGAGGAACTGCGGCCGCAGCTCGCCACCTATGCGGGTTTCCCCATCTACCTGTTCGAACCGCGCTACATGCCCCCAGGGGTGGTGCAGGGCCTCGCCGCCGGCCAGGAACGCCGGTAGTTCCTGTCCTACAGCGGTATCGCCGCGTTTCCTACCCGTACGACGCTGCCGAGCTTCGTACATTGGTAACGCCCATGAAAAACTTGCTTACGCCTGGTCGTACCTTGGCAGCGACGCTGCTGCTGGGGTGGCTGGGCTGTGCCGGCGCGCAGTCCCTCGGCTCGCCGGCGGCCAGTGTCTGGATCGGCCAACCGCTGGAAATGACGGTCCCGGCCCGCTTCGGTGCCGGTGACGGCGACGAATGCGTGCATGCCGACGTGTTCTACGGCGACCACCGGCTGCCGCCGCAGCGCGTGCGCGCCACCGTGGTCGGCACGCAGGACAACCGGCGCGTGCGCATCGAGGCGCAATCGCTCGTGGACGAACCCATCGTGACGGTGACGGTGCGCGCGGGTTGCCGCAACACCATCACCCGCAGCTACACGCTGCTGCCCGACATGCCGTCCGAGTCGGTGCTCGCAGCCGCGGCGCGCCCGGCCTTCGCGGTCGCAGGTGGCCCGGCCGGCGCTCTGCCGGGGCTGCGCATGGACGCGCCCGCCTCCATGGCCCGTGCCGCGCCGCGGGCGCGTCCGGCCGCGACGACGCTGGTGGCCGCCAGCGACACCGCACAACCGTCATCCGTGGTCCGGCGGCAGCGGGTTTCGCTGCGCAGGGAAGCCGCCGTCGAACCCGGACCGCGCCTGCGGCTGGACGCGGTGGACCTGGATGCGCGCACCCTGCTGCGCGTGTCGGCCACGCTGGCCGACCCCGCCGGCGATGCCGCGCGGCGCGCCACCGCTGCCCTTTTGTGGCAGGCGATCAATGCCGATCCTTCGGAGCTGCTGCGCACCAGTGCGATGCTGCAGAAGCTGGAGACGGACCTCGCGCAATTGCGCCAGAGCGCCACCCAGACGCGCAGCGAAATGACCGCGCTGCGCCAGCGCATCGACGATGCGAAGCCCTGGTATGCGTCCTCCGGCTTGCTGCAGGTGCTGGCACTGCTGGTGCTTGCCGCCGGCACGGGCGTGGCCGTCCTCTGGTATCGCACGCGGCACGCGCAGCTGGCCGGGATGCCCTGGTTCTCCCCGGAGCGGCGCGAGCCGGCCGATTCGGTGCTGGATTCCAGCTTCGGACCATCGGGGCAGGGCGCGGAAGCGGTCGCGGCGCCGCGGGTGGTCCCGCAGGAAGTTCCTGCGCCCGCCAAGCCGGCGCAGCCCGCCGTCGTCCCGGCTCCGGTGCGTGCCAAGCCGATGTTCGGCAAGGCTTCCAAGGGGGCGGCTGCGGCCGCCGCCGCCACAGCCACGGCTGCTGCCGCTGCTGCTGCCGCCGCAAGCCGCCCGCAAGTCCCGGTCGTGCGCCGTGCAAGCACCGGGGCGCTGCGGGTCGAAACACTCGCGGCCACCTTCGAGGAAGTGGAGTTCCTCGCTTCGCTCGGCCTCACGACCGATGCGATGGACGTGCTCAAGGCCTACCTG
>DATAGN010000068.1:0-8090 GCA_036263715.1 Ramlibacter sp. | reverse complement strand
CGGGCCCGGCCATCACCGACCTGATCGGCGGCCAGGTCGACGTGATCTTCGACAACATGCCTTCGATCATCGGCCACATCCGCGGCGGGACCGTGCGCGCGCTCGGCGTGACGACCGCGACGCGTTCGCCGGCGCTGCCGGACATCCCGGCCATTTCGGAACTGGTGCCGGGCTACGAGGCGAGCGCCTGGTTCGGCGTGGCGGTTCCCAAGGGCACGCCGCGGGCCGTGGTCGACCGCATCAACCGCGAAGTGAACGCGGCACTGCAGGACCCCACCATGCGCGCCAAGCTGGCTGACCTGGGCGGCGTGCCGATCCCCGGCACGCCCGAGCAGTTCTGGGCCACCCACCGCATGGAGACGGAGAAGTGGGCCAAGACGGTCCAGTTCTCCGGCGCGAAGGCGGAGTGACCGTCACCCCCGCGGAGGCGGGGGTCCAGGGCTCCAGGAAAGCGCCGCAATTGCGGCGCTTTTTTTCATGCGGACGCCCTGGATCCCCGCCTGCGCGGGGATGACGAACATCCACCTGCGGCACCGTCCGACGGACGCCCCCCGGCCCCTGCGCTACACATGAGGTCCAGGAGGACCCCATGCTGGAGAAACTGCCCGGAGTCGTCGGCCACCTGCTGCACGACCGGCGTGCCGGCCTCGACAAGCTGCTGTTCCACCGCACCGGGCTGCGCACCGGCCAGGGGCTGCTGCAGGTCGGCAGCCTCGCTTTTGCCGACCACGCGCCGATTCCCGCGCGCTACACCGCGGATGGCGAGGGCGTGTCGCCGCCGCTGCACTGGAGCGGCGTGCCAGAGGGTGCTGGGAGCCTGGTCCTGATCGTCGAAGACGCGGATGCGCCGATGGCCGAGCCGTTGGTGCATGCGATCGTTGTCGACCTGCCCGCGGCCGACGAGTCCTTGCCCGAAGGCGCCCTCAGCAGCCCGGGGCACGAAGGCACCGAGGACATGCACGAAGGCCGCAACTCGTACCTGCGATCCGGCTGGCTGCCGCCCGACCCGCCGCCGGGGCATGGCGAGCACCGTTATGTTTTCCAGCTCTTCGCGCTGGCCCCTGGCGAGCCCTTCAAGGGAACGCCGGGGCGCGATGCGTTGCTCTCGGTGATCCAGGAGCGCGGCCTCGCCAGCGGCATGCTGGTGGGGACCTATGCGCGGCCGGATGGAACGATCAAGCTGGGGGCGGCGAAGAAGGTCGTGGTGGCGTGAAGCGCAGGCGTCGGGCTTCGGCGCTGCGCGCGCTCACCACCGACCTGCCACGTAGGTCGGGGTGAGCCCGCAGGCGAACCCCGACGGCATTCAATCCGCCGTGATCTTCCGCTCCTTGATCGTCTTCGCCCAGAACTCCGTCTCGGTCTTCACCATCGCATCCAGCTGCACCGGCGGCAGGAAGCGGATCTCGATGCCGGCGGTGTTCGCGCGCGTCCTGGCTTCGGGCGAATCCATCGCCTGGCGGATGCCGGTGCTCAGCTTCTCCACCACGTCGGCCGGCGTGCCGGCAGGCGCGAAGATCGCCACCCACGACTCCAGCTCGAAGCCCTTCAAGCCCGCCTGCGCGGTCGTCGGCACGTTCGGCAGCCCGGGATGCCGCACCTGCCCGGTGACGGCAAAGGCCTTGAGCTTGCCGGACTGCACGTGCTGCATCACCGAGGGCGGGGTGGTCATGAACACCTGCACCTGCCCGGAAAGCACGTCCCGGATCGCATCGCCGGAGCCCTTGTACGGGATGTGGACCATGCTGGTGCCGGTCTGGCCCTTGAACATCTCGGTGCCGATGTGCGACACCGAGCCGTTGCCTTGCGAAGCATAGGTCAGCCTGCCGGGATTCTTCTTCAGGTAGGCGATGAACTCGGCCAGCGTGTTGGCGGGCACGGACGGATGCGCGGCGATCACGTTGGTGGCCACCGTGATCAGCGCGATGGGCGTGAAGTCCTTCTGCGTCCAGGGCAGGCGGGGCGTCAGCGAGGGATTGCCCACGTGATACGCCGAGTACGACGTCAGCAGCGTGTAGCCGTCCGCCGGCGCGCGGGCGACGTGGCCGTAGGCGACGTTGCCGCTGCCGCCCGGGCGGTTGTCCACCACCACCGACTGGCCCAGCACCTTCGACAGCGAGTCGGCCAGGATGCGCGCGGAGGTGTCCACCAGCCCGCCGGGCGGGTTGGGCACCACCAGGTTGACCGGCTTGGCCGGGTACGCCTGCCCGAAGGCGAAGCCGGTGAAGGACAGGGCGGCAGCCACGAGGGCGCTGCGCAGGAGAGGGCGTCTTTGCATCGTTCTTGTCTTTCTGCAGGTCGTTCAGGATGCCGCGAGCGTAGCGCGCAACGCGTCCACCGCCGGCGGCACCGGATGCAATTGCCGCGAAGGCCCCGCCTTCGCCACCTGCCCCGGCACCTCGTGCCCCACGATCGCGGGCAGCGCGCGGGCGACGGCCAACAGGCGTTCGAGGTCCATGCCGGTGTCGTAGCCCATCTCGTCGAGCATGTGCACCGCGTCTTCCGTGCTGATGTTGCCGCTGGCGCCGGGCGCGTACGGGCAGCCGCCGAGGCCGCCGAGCGAGCCGTCGAAGCGCACGATGCCCGCCTGCGCGGCAGCCAGCACGTTCGCCAGCCCCATGCCGCGCGTGTTGTGGAAGTGCAGCGTCAGCTGCAGCTGGCCGAAGCGGCGCTGCGCCGCCTCGCACATGCGCGCCACCTGCGCCGGATTGGCCATGCCGGTGGTGTCGCAGATGGTCAGGCCGCGCACGCCCAGATCGGCGAAGCGCTGCGCCCAGCCCAGCACCACCTCCTGCGGCACGTCGCCCTCCATCGGGCAGCCGAAGGCGGTGGACAGCGACACGTTGATCGGCGTGCGGCCGGCGACGAAGCGCACCACCTCGGCCAGCGACGCGAAGCTCTTCTCGCGCGGCATGCGCAAATTCGCCAGGTTGTGCGTTTCGGAGGTGGACATCACGAGGTTCAGCTCGTCGGCCTTCGACTCCATCGCGCGTTCGGCACCGCGCAGGTTGGGCACGAGCACGGTGTACTCGACGCCGGGCACGCGCCGGATGCGGCCCATCACCTCCTCGGCATCGCGCAGCATGGGAATTGCCTTGGGCGAGGTGAAGGACGTGACCTCGATCTTGGCGTAGCCGCACTGCGACAGCGCGTCGACCAGCTGCACCTTGGCGTCGGTCGGGATGAACTCGGGTTCGATCTGGAAGCCGTCGCGGGTGACGACCTCGTTGAAGAAAATACGCTGCTTGCTCATTGCTGCCCCTTGATGACGCCGCGGCTGCGCAACGCCGCGATCTGTTCGTCCGAAATCCCGATCTCGCGCATCACCGCCTCGGTGTCCTGGCCCAGGTCGGGCGCGTTGCGCGCGTGCCCGCCCGGCGTGCGCGAGAGCTTGGGCACGATACCCGGCACGGTCAGCGGCTCGCCGTCGGCCATGCGGATCTGCTGCAGCATGCCGCGCGCCGCGTAGTGCGGGTCCGCGGCGATGTCCGCCACGGTGTAGATGCGGCCTGCAGGCACCGACACTGCATCGAGCACCGCCAGCACCTCGGTGACCGTGCGGGTCTTCGTCCATTCGCCGATCGCGGCATCGATCTCATCGACGCGCTTGACCCGGCCTGCGTTGCCGGCCAGCTCCGGGTCGTTGCCCAGGTCTTCGCGGCCGATGGCCGCCATCAGCCGCTTGTAGATGCTGTCGCCGTTGCCCGCGATCAGCGCGTAGCCGCCATCGCTGCACAGGTAGGCATTGGTCGGGGCGATGCCCGGCAACGCGCTCCCCGCAGGCCCGCGCACGATGCCCGCGGCGCTGTATTCCGGCAGCAGGCTTTCCATCACGTTGAACACGGCTTCGTACAGCGCCACGTCGATCACCTGGCCCTTGCCGCTGCGCTGGCGCTCGTGCAGCGCCATCAGGATGCCGATCACGCCATGCAGCGCCGCGAGCGTGTCGCCGATGCTCACGCCCACGCGCACCGGCGCCCTGCCCGGCTCGCCGCTGAGGTGGCGCAGCCCGCCCATCGCTTCGCCCACGACGCCAAAGCCGGGACGGTCCCGGTACGGGCCGGTCTGGCCGTAGCCGCTGATGCGCAGCACGACCAGGCGCGGGTTCAGCGCGATGAGCTTCTCGGGATCGAGGTTCCAGTTTTCCAGCGCCCCGGGGCGGAAGTTCTCGATCAGCACGTCGGCCTCGGCGGCCAGCTTGCGAACGATCTCCTGCGCTTCCGCCTGCTTGAGGTCCAGCGCCACCGAGCGCTTGTTGCGCGACTGCACCTGCCACCACACCGAGGTGCCGTTCTTCAGCAGCCGCCACTGGCGCAGCGGATCGCCCGAGCCGGGCGGCTCGATCTTGACCACGTCGGCGCCGAAGTCCGCCAGGGTCTTGGCCGCGAACGGTCCGGCGATGAGCTGGCCCATCTCCACGACCTTGAGGCCCGCCAGGGGGCCGAAGGGTGCCTTTGTCTCCATGGGCGGAGTGTGCGGCCGCCGGGACGCGAGGTCTATTGCTGTTTGGCCGGGCGAGCTTTCGCCTTTTGCGAAGGCTCGCACAGGAAATCGGCCAACGCGCGAACGGCCGCGTCGTCAGCGCCCATGCGCGTGGCCAGCAGCATGCGGCGCTGCGCCCAGGGATCCGACAGCGCGCGCCAGCGCAGCTTCATCGCGCCCAGGATGGGCAGCGCCGCGGTCTTGGGCAGCATCGCGATGCCCAGGCCCGAGGCGACGAGGTGGCACACGGCGTCGAAGCTGCGCACCTGCATGCGCAACTTCAGCGGCAGGCCGGCCGCGTGGGCGGCTTCGTGCTGCTTGACCAGCAGCGCGGCCCCGTCGCCGAGCGTGATCCAGTCTTCCGCCAGCGCCTCGGCAAAGGCGACCGGCCCGCGACCGACGAGACGGTGCCGCGCCGGCAGCACCAGCACCAGTTCGTCGCGGCGGAACAGGCGGCAGTCGAGGTCCGCGGTCTCGGGACCTTCGACGAACACGCCCAGGTCGGCGCGGCCCTCGCGCAGCGCAGCGACGACGGCGGTGGACACCTGCTCGTCCAGGTCCACGCGCACCTGCTTGTGGCTGCGGGCATAGCGCGCCAGCAGAGGCGGCAGGAACTGGTTGATGGCCGCGGTGCTGGCGCACAGGCGCACGTGCTGGGCGATGCCCTGGCGCAGGTCGGCCAGTTCGCTGCCCATCTGCTCGAGCGACTGCAGCAGCGACAGCGCGTGGCGCGCGAAGACGCGGCCCGCCGGCGTGGGCAGCACGCCGCGGCCGTGCCGCTCGAACAGCGGCTCACCGACGGCATCTTCCAGTTCCTTGATGCGACGGCTGGCGGCGGCCAGCGCCAGGTTGGTTTCGCGCGCAGCGGCGCTCAGGCTGCCGTGCTGCACGCAGTCGACCACCAGCCGGATCGAGACCAGGTCGAAGCGGGCAAGGTTCCACGGCAGGCGGACGGAAGTCACGCCCCGAGTATCACCGGCCGCAGGCCGCCCGTTCCGGCGGCGTGCAGCGGCCGGTGCGCTGGAAGACATCGCCCGTGCGCGCGGCGAACAGGCCCGGGCGCGCGTCGCCCGCGAGCAGCGGCCCGCTGGCCTCGAACAGCAGCGCTTCCAGGATGGCGGCGTTGGTGGCGAGCGTGATGTTCGCCAGCGGCGCGCCGCCGGCCTCGTAGCGGCCCTCGAACCAGCCGCGGTCGGGGTCGTACAGCCACTGCACGCCGGCAACCAGCCGCTGCGTGTACTCGCCCGGCCACAGCGCGCGCATGCCGAAGGCAGCGCGGGTGGACACCAGCGCGAGCTTCTCGTACTCCTTGCCGTCGCCGGCGACCGTGTTCCAGGGATAGCCGCCGGCGAAGACGGAATCGAGCACCACGTAAGGCGCCTGCCGCGTCTGGTAGTCGCTGCGCGCCGTGAGCTGCTGCTCGCGCCGGAAGCGCTCCTCCTGCACGCGCACCACCTGGTCGGCGAGCGCCCTGGCGGTCGGGTCGCGCCATCCGAGTTCCAGCCCCATCAGCACGTAGGGCATGGTGAGCACCGCATCCGAAGCGCCGCTGGTGCGCGGGTCGCGCGCATCGTGCCGCACCGGCATCCCGTAGATGTTGACCGTGCTCGCGTTGCTCCAGCTTGCCGCATTGCGCGCGTTGAAGCCCCAGGCCGCAAAGCCCGCCGCGGCGAGCTGCTCGTAGCCCAGGCGCCCTTCCTGGTAGCGCTGCACCTGTCCGCCCGTGCGCGTGGTGCCATGGAGCGTGCCGCAGTCGTCGATGACCTCGCAGAAGGAAAAGCGCAGCACCGCCTTGTCGGCGTACTCGGCAAAGCGCGGATGCCGCTGGCCGACGATCTTCAGCCACAGGAGCAGGCGGCCCACGTCGATGGCGGACCAGCCGATGTCGTCGGGGCGGCCATCGAACGCGACCATCTTGCCGGTCGCCGCGTGGTAGGCCTTGTTCGGCAGCTGGCCGCCCGAGAGGTCCATGGTGCCGAGGAAGCCGAGGACGCGCGACAGGCGCAGGTCGAACTCGCGCGCGTCGATCACGCCCAGTTCGTGCGCCGCCACGATCGCGGCCAGCGCGTCGGCCGCATTCCAGGCCGTGAACACCGGCACGCGGTCCTGGCCGCCGACGAGGCCGGTGTCGTAGTCGGTGTTGTTCTCGACATAGCGCCAGGCAGTGCGCGCCCACTGGCGCTCGTTGGCGACCGGCGCGGCGACACCGCCACGCGTGTTCGCAGCCGGGCGGAACAGCACGCCGCAGCCTGCCAGCGGCAGGGCCATCGCGCCGGCCAGCAGCCGCCTCCTCAGCACGCTTGTCCTCCTGGCGTGCGGCACGCAGGCGTCGCACGCGATCGCGCCGCCGCCGCACCGCCGCTGCGGTCCCACAGCGTCTCGCGCTGCGGGCCCCAACGCAACAGCTTGCCCTGCGACTTGTACAGCAGCGCCTCGAGCATGATCCCGTTGTTGTTGGCGGTGAATGCGCGGATGGCGCCCTTGCCGTTTTCCAGGATGCCTTCGCGAAAGCCCCGGGCCGGATCGGCCTCGCCCGCGACCGCCTCGAACAGCCGGTCGGTGTACTCGGAGCGCCAGAGCACCCACATGCCCAGCGCCGCCTTCAGCGACACCGCGGCGAACTGCGGCACGTACTTGCCGTCCTCGGTGATGGTGTTCCACGCATAGCCGTCGGTGAAGACGGTGTCGTAGACGAAGTAGGGCTCCGCCTCCAGCTGGTGTTCGGAGCGCGCGGTCAGGATGCCGGTGGCGCGGAACCGGTTCTCCTGCGCCTGGTAGACGCGATGTGCGAAGTCCGCCATCCACGGGTGCGTGTGCCGCGCGCCGCCGGCGTCGCGCCGCATGGTCGTGTCCCAGTCGAACTCGATGCCATCGAGCACGTAGCTTTCGGACACCACGTAGTTGTGCTGGTAGTACTTGCGCGGATCGCGCGCGTCGTAGGCGACTTCCACGCAGTAGATCGGCAGCGTCGCATAGGGCTCCGCGCGCGCGGCCAGGTCGGTGTTGAAGCCCCACAGCTCGAAGCCGCGCGCGGAATACTCCTCGTAGCCGAGGCGCCCTTCCTGCACGTATTGCAGCTTGCCGTCCTTGTCCAGCATCGCGCCGAACATCATTCCCTGCGGATCCACCACCCGCTGGAAGTTCCAGCGCAGCACGAAGCGATCGATCGCGTCGGCATGCTGCGGGTAGCGTTCCTTCACGATCTTCAGCCACACGAGCATCCGGCCGAGGTCCAGCGCCGAAAAACCGATCTCCCCCGGCCGGTTGGCGTAGTCCACCTTCTCCAGCGATTGCGTGTGGTAGACCTTGTTGGGCAGCTCGTTGCGGAAGAACTGCAGGCGATTCAGTGCTTCCAGCAGCTTCGCGATGCGCGCGTCGGCCGCCTGCGGCGTGATCACGCCCAGTTCGCGCGCCGCCACGACGGCGCCCATGTACGACGCCGTGTCCCACATGGTGGCCGACGGGTAGTTGTCGACGGCGTTGGCCAGGCCCGATGGCTGCGTGTTGTTCTCGAAGTACTTCCAGGCCGTGCGGGCCATCTGCAGTTCGCGCGCGGTCAGCGCTCCCTGGCGCCGTTCGTAGCGCGCCGCCGGGACGTCGCCGGGCTTGCA
>DATAGN010000067.1:0-9977 GCA_036263715.1 Ramlibacter sp. | reverse complement strand
ACCGTCACCGCAACCACCCCGCCGCTCGAAACCAAGTTCCCCACCATCGGCACCACCATCTTCACGGTGATGTCGGCGCTGGCGGCCGAGAGAGGTGCCGTCAACCTGGGCCAGGGCTTTCCCGATTTCGACTGCGATCCGAAGCTGGTCGAGGCCGTGCACCAGGCGATGGCCAAGGGGCTGAACCAGTACCCCCCGATGACGGGCGTGCCGGCACTGCGGGAGGCGGTGTCGGCCAAGATCGAGGCGATGTACGGCCGCAAGTACGACCCGGCGGCGGAGATCACGATCACCGCCGGGGCGACGCAGGCGATCATCACCGCGGTGCTGTGCATCGTGCGCCCCGGCGACGAGGTGATCGTGCTGGAGCCCTGCTATGACAGCTACGTGCCCAACGTCGAACTGGCCGGCGGCAAGGTCGTGCGGGTGCCGCTCACGCCCGGCACCTTCCGCCCGGACTTCGCGAGGATCGCGGCGGCGCTGACCCCGCGCACGCGCGCCATCATCGTCAACTCGCCGCACAACCCGAGCGCCACCGTGTGGACGCGCGAGGAAATGTTGCAGCTGCAGGATCTGCTGGCGCCGACCGACGCCTTCGTGATCAGCGACGAGGTGTACGAGCACATGGTCTACGACGGCCGCCTGCACCAGAGTGCCGCGCGCTTCCCCGGCCTGGCGGCCCGGTCCCTGATCGTTTCCAGCTTCGGCAAGACCTACCATGTCACTGGCTGGAAGGTCGGCTACGTGGCGGCGCCCGCGGCACTGACGGCGGAGTTCCGCAAGGTGCACCAGTTCAACGTGTTCACCGTGAACTCGCCCATGCAGTACGGGCTGGCGACGTACATGGCTTCGCCCGAGCCTTACCTGCAGCTGGGCGCCTTCTACCAGCGCAAGCGCGACCTGTTCCGCGAAGGCCTGGAGCGCACGCGCCTGAAGTTGCTTCCCAGCGAAGGCACGTACTTCCAGTGCGTCGACATCCGGGGCGTGAGCGCGCTGAAGGAAGACGAGTTCTGCAAGTGGCTCACCGTGGAATTCGGCGTCGCGGCGATCCCGATGTCGGCGCTGTACGTGGACGGCGACGACCAGGGCATCGTGCGCTTTTGCTTTGCCAAGAAGGACGAAACCTTGCGCACGGCGCTGGACCGGCTGGCGAAGCTTTGAGGCGCGTCGGGGTTCGCCTGCGGGCTCACCCCGACCTACACGGCCGCCCGTAGGTCGGGGTGAGCGCGAAGCCGAACCCCGACGCAGGAGTCAACACTGCACCGGGTTCTTGCAGAACTTCTCCAGCTCCCGCACCACCGCCTGCCCGCTCACGGCATTCTTCGCCTTCGGCCCCACGTCCAGACTGAGCTTCATCTCGTACTTGCGGAAGAACTCGTCGAACAGCTCCCCGCCCAGCGTGCCATGCGCCGTCAAGGTGTCGTTCTGCGCGTCGTGCGTGAGCAGCACCGCCGCCAGGGGCTGCCGCGCCGGGCCGGACAGCACCTCCGCACCCCGCGCCGGGTCGTACTGGCTGTGGTCCGCGCAGCAGTGGATCAGGCCGTCCTGCACGCCGCGCTGCGCCCGCGTCTTGCGAAAGCTGATGAAGCTCACGTCCCTGGTCGGGTACACCAGCTGGTGGGCGCAGATCGCCGAGAACGCGACCACGCTGCGGTTCTTGCCGACGCCGCCCGGCCAGCTGTAGGAGTTGCGGTCCTGCATGCGCAGCGAATGCGGCTGCACCGGCCGCCCCAGGTCCAGCAGGAACACCGGCGTCGCTTCGAAGGGATAGTGGAAGACGTAGTTGGCTTGCGGCCGCAGTTGGGAGGCCCGCAGCGGGTCGCCGCGCTCATTGACCAGCAGCGCCTTCGCGTACGCCTTGGGCTGCGCATTGGCGGCGAACGCCTCGATGCTGGCCGCGGACAGGCCTGCGGCACCGGCGGTGCAGGTCCCGAGGAAGCTGCGTCGATCCATCGGACGTCTCCTTTGAGCGGGTTCACGGTAGCCGGTCGCACGCCGGCTGCGCATCCGGGGTTCTACCGCGAACGCAGGTTCTCAGGGGACGGCCCGTCAGCCATGGAGCTGGCCCCACACCTTGTCCAGCCGTTTGACGCTCACCGGCTGCGGCGTGCGCAGCTCCTGCGCGAAGAAACTGACGCGCAGCTCCTCCAGCAGCCAGCGGAAGTCCTCCATCCG
The DNA here is from genome assembly GCA_036263715.1 of Ramlibacter sp. Lineage (GTDB taxonomy): Bacteria > Pseudomonadota > Gammaproteobacteria > Burkholderiales > Burkholderiaceae_C > Ramlibacter. Next base: position 7,802 of record DATAGN010000067.1, on the reverse strand, counting down.
CTCGTCCACGGCACCCTTGCGTTCTGCCACCAGCCGCCAGTAGCGCTGCTCCTGGGGCTTGACCTCCGCCATCTTCGCCAGGTCGCGCGCCGGGTCGGCCCGCAGCTTGTCCAGGCGCAGCACGATGGCCTTCAGGTAGCGCGGAAGGTGCTGCAGGCGGGCCCAGGCCGTAGCCGCGAGGAAGCGCTTGGGCACCAGCTTTTGCAGCTGTTGCGCGGCATCGGCGGTGGACTCCGGCTGGATCTTCGTGTCCTTGATCTTGCGCGCCGCGGCCGCGTAGTCGGCGAGGATCGTGGCGGCCAGGCGCGCCACCTCGTTGGCGATCAGCGTCAGGCGCCCGCGTCCTTCTTCGAGCCGCCGCTGGAAGTCCGACGGGCTCGCCGGCAAGGGGTCCATCAGGAAAGCCCGCTCCAGCGCGACCTCGAGGACCTGCTCGCGCAGCTCCTCCAGCGTGCCCAGCGGCATGAAGGCCACGGCCATCTTCTGCAGGTCGGGGATGTTCTTTTCCAGGTACTTCAGCGCGTCGCGCAGCTGCAGCGCGAAGAGGCGGCGCAAGCCGCTGCGGTGCTTGGTGGCAGCGACTTCGGGCTCGTCGAACACTTCGATCGTGACCGCGTCGCCCTTGTCGATCAGTGCCGGAAAGCCGACGAGGGAGGTTCCGCCCTTGCGGATTTCCATCAGCTCCGGGAGTTCGCCGAAGGCCCAGGACGTGTACCTCTGCTCGCCTCCCCCCGCTGGGGGGAGGTTGGACGGGGGGCGCTGCGCGCCGCGACTTTCTGCTGGCGCGGCGCTTCCACCCCTGCCTGCCGCGGAGGCGGAGGGGGTAACTTCCTCGCGTGCCACGGACGTCTTCATCCCCGCCAGCGCCTGGAAAGCCCCGCGCGCCTTGGCGCCCAGTTCGGCCTTCAGCGCCCCCAGGTTGCGGCCCATCCCGAGCTGCCGTCCATGTTCGTCGACGATGCGGAAGTTCATGAACAGGTGCGCGGGCACCATGTCCAGCTTGAAGTCGGTGCGCTTCACGTCCAGGCTGGTCTCGTCGCGCACCAGTTTCAGCAAGGCGTCGGTCAGGCTGCCGCCGCCGAAGCGATCCGGCTGCACGAACAGTGCGGCGATGCGCGCGGCCGACTCGGGCAGCGGCACGAAGCGCGAACGCGGGCGCTGCGGCAGGCTTTTCAGCAGCGCCTGCACCTTGTCCTTGAGCATGCCGGGCACCAGCCATTCGGCCCGGTCCTCGCTCACCTGGTTCAGCACGAACAGCGGCACGCTGACCGTGAGGCCGTCGCGCGCGTCGCCCGGCTCGTGCAGGTAGGTGGCGCTGCAATCCACGCCACCGAGCTTCACCGTCTTGGGGAAGGCATTGCTGGTGATGCCGGCGGCCTCGTGCCGCATCAGCTCGTCGCGCGAGAGCTTCAGGAGCTCGGGCCGGCCACGGCTGGCCTCGCGGTACCAGCGCTCGAAGGTCGAGCCGCTGTACACGTCCTTGGGCACCTGCTGGTCGTAGAAGGCGTAGATCAGCTCCTCGTCCACCAACACGTCCTGCCGGCGCGACTTGTGTTCCAGCTCCTCCACCTGCTTCACCAGCTTCTGGTTGGCCGCCAGGAAGGGGAGCTTCGTTTCCCACTGGCCCGCCACCAGGCCTTCGCGCAGGAAGATGTCGCGCGCGCCCTGCAGGTCGGCACGCGCGAAGGGCACGCGCCGGCCGCTGTAGATCACCAGGCCATAGAGCGTCGCGCGTTCCAGCGCCACCACCTCCGCCGCCTTCTTCTCCCAGTGGGGATCGAGCAACTGCTTCTTGAGCAGGTGCTCCGCGACCTCCTCCACCCACTGGGGCTCGATGTTGGCGATGCCGCGGCCGAAAAGACGGGTCGTCTCCACCAGCTCCGCGCACACCACCCAGCGGCCGGGCCGCTTCTTCAGGTGCGCGCCAGGATGGCGGTAGAACTTGATCCCGCGCGCACCCAGGTACGCCTCGTCGTCCTCCAGCTTGAAGCCGATGTTGCCGAGCAGGCCCGACAGCATCGCCTTGTGCAGCTGCTCGTAGCTCGCGGGCTCGGCGTTCAGCTTCCACTTGTGCTCGGTGACGACCGTCAGCAGCTGGCTGTGCACGTCGCGCCATTCGCGCACGCGCCGCACGTTGATGAAATTCGCGCGCAGCAGCTGTTCGTACTGGCGATTGGACAGCTTGTGTTCCTTGCCGTGCCCGCCTCTTGCCTCGTCCAGCCACTGCCAAAGCCGCACGTAGCCTGCGAACTCGCTCTTCTCGTCGTCGAACTTCGCGTGCTGCTGGTCCGCCTGCGCCTGCAGCTCCAGCGGGCGGTCGCGCACGTCCTGCAGCGACAGGGCGGCGGCGATCACCAGGACCTCCTGCAAGGCGCCGCGCTGGCGCGCCTCCAGGATCATGCGGCCCACGCGCGGGTCGAGCGGCAGCCGCGCGAGCTCGCCGCCCGTGGGCGTGAGCTCGTTGTCGTCGTCCACCGCGCCGAGCTCGTTGAGCAGCTGGTAGCCGTCGGTGATCGCGCGACGCGAAGGCGGGTCGATGAAGGGGAAGTCCTCCACCGCACCCAGGCGCAGCGACTTCATGCGCAGGATCACGCCGGCCAGCGACGAGCGCAGGATCTCCGGGTCGGTGAAGCGCGGCCGGCTGGCGAAGTCCTGCTCCTCGTAGAGCCGGATGCAGATGCCGTTGGCCACGCGGCCGCAACGGCCCGCGCGCTGGTTGGCCGCGGCCTGGCTGACCGGCTCCACCAGAAGCTGTTCCACCTTGCTGCGAAAGCTGTAGCGCTTCACGCGGGCCGTGCCCGTGTCGACCACGTAGCGGATGCCGGGCACGGTCAACGAGGTCTCGGCCACGTTGGTGGCCAGCACGATGCGGCGGCCCGAATGGGTGTCGAACACGCGCTCCTGTTCGGCCTGGGACAACCGGGAAAACAGTGGCAGCACTTCCGCATTGCGCGTGAGCACGTCGTGGGCGAGGTGCTTGCGCAGGTGGTCCGCCGCCTCCCGGATCTCGCGCTCGCCGGGCAGGAAGACGAGGATGTCGCCCGGCGCGTTGCCGCGCCAGAGTTCGTCCACCGCATCAGCGATGGCGTCGTTCAGGTCGAAGTCGCGCGACTCCTCGAAGGCCCGCCAGCGCTGCTCCACCGGAAACATGCGGCCGGACACGTAGATCACCGGCGCCGGCCCCTGCGCGGAGCCGAAGTGCTGCGCGAAGCGTTCGGCGTCGATGGTCGCCGAAGTCACCACGACCTTCAGGTCCGGGCGCCGCGGCAGCAGCTGCCGCAGGTACCCCAGGAGGAAGTCGATGTTGAGGCTGCGTTCGTGCGCCTCGTCGATGATGATGGTGTCGTAGGCGCTGAGCAGCGGGTCCGACTGCGTCTCGGCCAGCAGGATGCCGTCGGTCATCAGCTTCACCGACGCGTCGCGGGCGAGCCGGTCCTGGAAGCGCACCTTGTAGCCGACCACCTCGCCCAGCGGCGTTTCCAGCTCCTGCGCGATCCGCTTGGCCACGCTGGAGGCGGCGATGCGCCGCGGCTGCGTGTGGCCGATCAGCTTGCCCCGCGCGCCTTCGGGTGCGTTCAGCTTGCCGCGGCCCATGGCGAGGGCGATCTTGGGCAGCTGCGTGGTCTTGCCCGAGCCCGTTTCCCCGCAGACGATCACCACCTGGTGGGCGGCCATCGCGGCCATGATCTCCTCGCGCCTGGCGGAGACCGGCAGGTTCTCGGGGAAGTTGAGGTTCAGGGCGGCAGGCAAGACAGCAGCGGGGAAAGCCGCCGATTATCCGATGCCGCGCCCGGTCACGCCGCCGCCGGCGCGGAAGCCGCAGCGGGCGTTTGGTCTTCTTCCAGCAGTTCCGCGATCTGCCCGAGTTCGGGATCGTAGAAGGCCAGGCGGCCCGGGTAGGTCCAGGCCGTGCGTGACATGGCGCGCGCCGTGGAGACCGCCTGCGCCGGACGCACCTGCGTGTTGGTGCACAGCACGCCGATCCCCACCTCCGCCACCCACGCGGTGCCCTTGGCCTCCAGCCCCGCCGGATCGCGACTGGTGCTCAGCGCCACCGGGCGCATGAGGCGGTCGCGGATCTGCGCGGCCAGGGCCGCCAGCTTGTGCACGTCCGGCGCATTCGGCACCAGCAGCAGGAAGCCGTCTTCCCCGAGCCGCCCCATCTCCACGTTCTGCGGCACGCAGCGGCGCAGGCGCCCCGCGCACACGAACAGCGCGTGGTTGAAGGCCGCGCGCCCGTGCAGGTTCTCCAGCGCATACAGGTTGCCCAGCGAGACCGCGACGACACCGATCGGCCGGGCCTCCGCATTGCGGCGGAAGAAGATGTCGCCGATCATCTGCCCGGTCTCGCTGTGCGAGCGCATGCGCGTCACCGGGTCGTAGCTCGGGCCGTGCGCCAGCACCTCGGCCAATTCCAGCAGGTACGAGTAGCGCGCCCACAGCACCGTGGCGATCACGCACAGGTAGGCGGTGCCCGCCGTGGCGCTGAGCGCGTGCACGGGCCACCACGCGGTGCGGGTCAGGGCGATCCAGCTCAGGCCGGCGATGGCGACCATCATGCAGAGGATGCCCAGGACGGCGGTCCACCCTGCCCGGTCGCCGCGCACCGCGCCGCGCGCGGCGATCACCAGCATGGCCCCGCCGACCAGGAAGGCGCACAGGGAGCTGAGGGCCAGCGCCTGGCCCGCCTGCAGCAGCCAGCCCGCGGCCAGCACCGCGCCTCCGGTGCCGCCCAGCCAGATCACCGACTGGCGCGCCACGCGCACGTGCCGCAGCATGCCCATCGTGGACATGAGCATCATCGCCAGCGAGACGGCGGTGAGCACGGCGACGTGCGCCAGCACGCGCGCCTCGGTGTCGGCCTGCAGCGGCAGCAGGCCCAGGTAGGCCATCACGAAGACGGCGGAGAACACGGACGTGAGGCCGGCCATGAGCGCCACCCGCCGGTGCGAGCGCCGGAAAGCGGCGAGCGACACCAGCAGCATCAGCAAGGCGGTGCAGAAGAAGGCGCCCCAGAAGCCGGCGGCCAGCTTGTCCATGGAGAAACGATAGCAGTTGGGGGCGCGGACGCCAGCCTGTGTGGCGCGCTTACGCCACGGGCAACGCGCTGTCCTGCACCGGCAGTTCGGCGATGTGGCCGACCTTCTCGTCGAACCAGGCGAGTCGGCTGCCATAGCTCCAGGCGGTGCGCGCCATCGCCCGGGCGGTGCCCACCGCCTGCGCCGGCCGCACCTTGGTGCTGGTGGCGAGCACCCCGATGCCCACGTCGGCGGACCACACCGTGCCGCGGCCGTCGATCAGGCCGGGCTCGCGGCTCGTGCTCAGGGACACGGCACGCGTGAGGCGGTCGCGGATCTGCGCGGCCAGCGGTGCCAGGTTGCGCAGGTCGTCCATGCTGCGCGTGAGCAGCAGGAAACCGTCGTCACCGAGGCGTCCCATCTCCACCGTCTGCGGCACGCAGCGGCGCAAGCGGCCGGCGCAGACGAACAGCGCATGGTTGAAGGCGGCGCGCCCGTGCAGGTTCTCCAGCGCATACAGGTTGGCGATGCAGATCGCCACCACGCCCACCGGCCGCGCCTCGGCGTCGCGGTGGAAGAAGACGTCGCCCACCATCTGGCCGGTTTCGCTGTGCGAGCGCATGCGGGTGACCGGGTCGTAGCTCGGGCCGTGCGCCATCACCTCCGACAGCTCCAGCAGGTACGAGTACCGCATCCACAGGGCCGCCGCCATGACGGTGAGATAAGCCATGCCGGCCACCGCGCTCACGGCGTGCATGACCCAGCCCACTTCGCGGTCCAGCGCGATCCAGCTCAGGCCGGCCAGCGAGATCAGCATGCAGCCGATGCCCCCGACCGTCAGCCACGCCAGCCGGTCGCCGCGGCGCGCATTGCGCAGGGTGACGGCCAGCATGAAGGTGCCGATTGCGAAGGCGACGCAGGAACTCAGGGCCAGTGCGGCGCGCGCCTGCAGCAGCCAGCCGACCCCGAGCACCACCGCATCCAGCACCAGCAGCGTACCCACGGCCGCCCGGGCCACCGTGCGTCGCCGCAACAGGCCCAGCAGCGCCAGCAGCATGAGCGCGAGCACCGAAGCGACGGCCATGGCGACGTGCGAGAGCACGCGCGCCTCCACCTGCGGCGGGAACGGCAGCCAACCGAGATAAGCGACCACGAAAAGGGCGGAGACGCAGGCGGACAGGCCCGCCATCAGGGCGACGCGGCGATGCAGGCGCACGAAGGCCGCCAGCGACACGCCCAGCATGAGCGCCGCCGTGCCGAAGAAAGCGCCCCAGAAGCCGGCGGCCCATGCATCCATCGTCCGACGATAACGCAAGTGGGCGCGGGGTCCGAGAGGGACTCCCTTAAACTGTCGCGCAAGCACACACGCCGCCGATGTCCGCCATCTTCAATTTCACCTTCGTCCCCTGGTTCCGCTCGGTCGCGCCGTACATCCACATGCACCGCGGCAAGACCTTCGTGGTCGGCATGGCGGGCGAGGCGATCGCCGCGGGCAAGCTGCAGCACATCGCGCAGGACATCGCGCTGATCCAGAGCATGGGCGTGAAGATCGTGCTGGTGCACGGCTTCCGTCCGCAGGTGAACGAGCAGCTCAAGGCCAAGGGCCACCAGGCCCGCTACTCGCACGGCATGCGCATCACCGACGAAGTGGCGCTGGACTCCGCGCAGGAAGCGGCGGGCCAATTGCGCTACGAGATCGAGGCGGCCTTCAGCCAGGGGCTGCCCAACACGCCCATGGCGGGTTCGACCGTGCGGGTGATCTCCGGCAACTTCATCACGGCGCGGCCGGTGGGCATCGTCGACGGCGTGGACTTCCAGCACTCCGGGCTGGTGCGCAAGGTGGACGTGGCGGGCATCAAGCGCACCATCGACCTCGGCGCCCTGGTGCTGCTGTCGCCCTTCGGCTTTTCGCCGACGGGCGAGGCGTTTAACCTGACCATGGAGGAGGTCGCGACCAGCGTGGCGATCGCCCTGCAGGCCGACAAGCTGATCTTCGTGACCGAGATTCCCGGCGTGCGCGTGAAGCCGCTGGAAGCCGAGGGCGAGGACAACCCGATCGACACCGAGCTGCCGCTCGCGGCGGCCAAGCAGCTGCTGGGGAGCCTGCCGCCGGCCCAGAACCCGTCGGACACCTCCTTCTACCTGCAGCATTGCGTGAAGGCCTGCGAGGCGGGCGTCGAACGCAGCCACATCATCCCCTTCGCGGTGGACGGCTCCCTGCTGCTGGAGGTCTACGTCCACGACGGCATCGGCACGATGGTGGTCGACGAAAAGCTGGAGGAGCTGCGCGAGGCGACGGCCGACGACGTGGGCGGCATCCTGCAGCTGATCGAACCCTTCGAGAAGGACGGCACGCTGGTCAAGCGCGATCGCACCGAGATCGAACGCGACATCGCCAACTACACGATCATCGAACACGATGGCGTGATCTTCGCCTGCGCCGCGCTGTACCCGTACCCCGAGGCGCGCACCGGCGAGATGGCGGCGCTGACCGTTTCCCCGCAGAGCCAGGGCCAGGGCGACGGCGAGAAGGTGCTGCGGCGCGTGGAGCAGCGCGCCCGCGCGATGGGGCTGGAGAGCATCTTCGTGCTGACCACCCGCACCATGCACTGGTTCCTCAAGCGCGGCTTCGTGCAAGTCGACGCGGACTGGCTGCCGGAAGCACGCAAGCGCAAGTACAACTGGGACCGCCGCAGCATGGTGTTCGTGAAGAAGCTCGTCTAGGGTTTCACTTACTCTGCGGTTGTGGTGCCTCGCTCCGGACCAGGGTGGGGCAACCCGCCT
>DATAGN010000066.1:0-11614 GCA_036263715.1 Ramlibacter sp. | reverse complement strand
TTCCATCGGTGAACACCGGCTTGGCGTTGCCGCGCACGCGCAGCACCGTCCCGTCGGCGCGCTGGATCTTCCACACTGCATCCTGCACGGCGAGGCGCTCCCGCACCGCGCGGCTGAGGGGCAGTTGCTCCGGTGGGTGGGGCTCGCCCGCATCGGTGAGGAGGCTGTAGGCCGCGGTGTACTCCCCCGGGCCGACCCCGAGCAACTTGACACCGTGCATGCGCTCGGCCGCATCGTTGACGAAGGTGATCCTCCCCTGCGCGTCGGTCAGGATCACGCCCTCGTCCAGTTGCTCCAGGACGGCCTGCCGCTCCGACGCATAACGCTCGATCAGCCGCCGGCGCTGCACCTTCTCGCTGACCTCGGTGCCCAGGTGGAGGATGCCACTGACGTTGCCGGACTCGTCCATCAGCGGCTGGTAGGTGAGGTCGAACCAGGCCACGCGTTCCTCGGCTTCGGGATGGGGCTTCCAGTGCAGCGACACTTCCTCGCCGCGGTAAGCCTCCCCGGAGGCATAGACCGCGTCGAGGATGGCGATGAAGCCCTGCTCGCGCGCCTCCGGCAGCACGCGTTCGACGAGCTCGCCCTCCGCCTCGCGATTGCCGACCAGCGAGCGGGCCAGCCGGTTCGCCTGCTCGATGCGATGCTGCGGTCCGCGCGTGATCGTCACGCACAGCGGCATGGACTCGATCACCTTGCGCACCGCCGCGCGGGCGGCTTCCTCGCCTTCGCGCCGCACCCGGTCGCTCACGTCCCGCGCGAACAGCACCAGGCCGCCCTGCGCCGGCACGGCCAGGCCAGCGTGCCAGGCGAACAGGCTGGGCACGAAGATCTCGATGCGGCGGGGAATGCGGCCCGTGCGCGCGGCGTGCAGCTGGTCGATCGCGCCGGTGCCGGTGAGCTCCGGAAAGAGCTCGACCAGGCTGCGTCCCAGCACCTGGTCCTGCTTGCGCCGGTACAGCAGCGCGGCCGGCCCGTTCATCTCGCGGATCCTGAGCTGGTCGTCGAGCGCGATCACCGCATCGGACATGTGGGCAAGAAGCAGGTCGGACGTCAGCAGGCTCATGCCCGAGGGTAGCAGGCTCGGGACAAGCCATCTTGACAGCCGCGGGAGCGCATGGCGTCATCGTGCGCAACATCGAAGGAGATCCGGAGCAATGCCAATCACCCGTCGCGCCGCCGTTGTCGTGGCCCTCACCGCCGCCGCCTGGCCGGCCGCGCACGCGCAGGAGCGCTACCCGAGCCGACCCGTCACCGTGATCGTTCCGCAGGCTGCCGGCGGTGCCAACGACGCCATCGCGCGCATCGTGGCGCAGAAGCTTTCCGAGCAGATGGGGCAGCAGTTCATCGTGGAAAACCGCCCGGGTGCCGGCGGCAACGTGGGCACCGCCTACGCGTCCAAGGCCAAGCCGGACGGCTACACGCTGATGCTCACGGCCGACAGCGCCTACGTGATCAATCCTTCCCTGTACAAGAGCGTGGGCTTCGATCCGCTGAAGGACTTCGAGCCGGTGAGCCCGGTGGCCACGGCCGGCTACGTGCTGGTCGCCCATCCTTCCTTCGCGGCGAAGAACGTCAGCGAACTGGTGGCGCTGGCCAAGCAGCAGCCCGGCAAGATCAGCATCGCCTCGGCGGGCAATGGAACGCTGAACCACCTGATCGGCGAGATGCTGGGCAAGGCCACGGGCATCCAGCTGGTGCACATCCCCTACAAGGGCGCGGCTGCCGCGGTGACCGACGTGGTGGGTGGCCAGGTGCCGGTGTCGGTGCAGAGCCTGCCGTCCTCGATCTCCCACATCCGCAGCGGCCGGCTGAAGGTGCTGGGCGTGGTCAACGAGAAGCGGGTCGCCGCGCTGCCGGAGGCGCCCACCATCGGCGAGACCATCAAGGGCTTCGGCGCGACGCCCTGGTACGGCGTGTTCGCGCCCGCCGGCACGCCGCGCGCCATCGTCACGCAGCTGAATGCGGAGATCGCCAAGGCTCTGGAAGCGAAGGACGTGCAGGAGAAGCTGGCCGGCGTCGGCTGCGAGCCTTATCGCAGCAGCCCGGAGCAGTTCGGCGTGCTGGTGCGCGATGAGTTGCCGCGCTGGGCGCGCATCGTCAAGGAGTCGGGCGCGACGGTGGATTGAGGGCTTCCAGGAAGTCCAGCTCCGCCTGCGTGAAGCCCGCGCGCCGGCGCGCTTCCTCGTTGAACGGCGGATAAAGCCGCGGTGCGGCATAGCGCTCCACCAGCACGCCGTAATGCGCGATCGGGTCCAGCCCTGCGCGCTCGCACAGCACCCGGTACCAGTGGTTGCCGATGGCGACGTGGCCGACCTCGTCGCGCAGGATGATGTCCAGGATCTCCACGGCACGCATGGCCTCGGGCGTGCCGACCTGGCGCAGCTTGGCCTGGATCTGCGGCGTGGCGTCGAGCCCGCGTGCTTCCAGCGTGCGCGGCACGAGCGCCATGCGCGCCACGATGTCGTCGGCCGTCTTCTCGCACATGGTCCAGAGGCCGTCGTGCGCGTCGAAGTCGCCATAGGCGTAGCCGAGGGACGCCAGGTGGTCGGCCAGCAAACCGAAGTGATACGCCTCTTCCGCGGCAACGCGCAGCCAGTCGTGGTGAAACGCTTGCGGCATGCCTTCGAAGCGCCACGCTGCATCCAGCGCGAGGTTGATCGCGTTGAACTCGATGTGCGCGATCGCGTGCAGCAAGGCGGCCAGCCCCTCCGGCTTGGCCGGCGAGCGGCGCGGCACGCGCGCGGGATGCACCAGGCGTGGCAGCGCGGGGCGGCCGGGAAGCGGCCCCGTGGGTTGCGGCGGGCACGGGGTGACCGTGCAGCGGCCGGCATCCGCGTGCAACGCGGTGGCGAGCACCGCCTTTTCGCCGGGTTCCGGCGTGCAAAGCGCCTGCAGGGCGCGCAAGCGCAGGTCCATGCCGCAATTGTAGGAGGCGCGCGCGCCACACTTCGCTCGCCTCGCGCCGCCTGGCTCCCTACAATTTTCCGCAAGCGGGGGCGAAGGCTCCGGCATTCATCTTCGGAGCCCCGTTTGATCCTCGGCATCGACCTCGGTACCACGAACAGCCTCATCACCTGCCTCGAAGAGGGACGTCCGCGCGCGATCCGCAATGCTCTCGGCCAAGTCCTGACGCCTTCGGTGGTGTCGGTGGACGATCACGATGTCATCCTGGTCGGCCAGGCGGCGCGCGAGCGCTCGGCCACCCGCCCGGGCAGCACCGCCGCCTCCTTCAAACGCCTGATGGGCTCGCGCGAGCCGGTGCAGCTGGGCAAACACAGCTTCCGGCCCGAAGACCTGTCGGCCATGGTCCTGCGTGCGCTGAAAGCCGATGCCGAGGCCGACCTGGGCTGCTCGGTGCACGACGTCGTGATTTCCGTGCCGGCCTATTTCAACGACGGCCAGCGCAAGGCCACCCGGCTGGCCGGCGAATTGGCAGGCCTGAACGTGCGCCGCCTGGTGAACGAACCCACCGCCGCGGCCCTGTTCCACGGCATCCAGGATTACCAGCAGGACGCGCGCTTCCTCGTGTTCGACCTGGGCGGCGGCACTTTCGACGTTTCTATCCTGGAGCGCTTCTCGGGAATGATGGAGGTCCGCGCGACCGGGGGCGACAGTTTCCTTGGCGGTGACGACTTCACCGCCATGCTGCAGCAGCTGGTGGAGCACAAGGCGGACTTGTCCGCCAAGGAGCAGAAGGCCCATGCAGCCGCACTGCGCTTCGCGGCCGAGGGAGCCAAGCGCGCCCTTGCGGGCGAGGTTGCCACGGACATTGCATTGCCACCGGAACTGGACCGCCGCCCCGTGCGCGTCTCGCAGGAGGAGTACGAGCGCGCCTGCCAGCCGCTGCTGGATCGCTTGCGCGCACCCGTGGAGCGGGCGCTGCGCGATGCCCGGCTGCGCGCCGCCGACCTGGACGAGATCGTGCTGGTGGGGGGCGCCACGCGCATGCCCGCCGTGCGCCGCCTCGCGGCGCAGATGTTCGGCCGGATTCCGGCAAGGCACCCCGATCCTGACCAGACGGTGGCCCTGGGTGCCGCTGTCTGCGCGGGACTGGTGGCGCGGGACGCAGCGTTCGAAGAGATCGTGATGACCGACGTCTGCCCGCACAGCCTGGGCACGCGGGTCACCGAGGACGACGGCCGCGGCGGTCTGATCGGTGACGTCTTCCTGCCCATCATCGAACGCAACACCGTGGTGCCGGCGAGCCGCGAACGTTCGGTGTGCACCGTCCGGGACAACCAGTCAGCCCTGCGCGTCGACGTCTTCCAGGGCGAGTCGCGCCTGTGCAGCCAGAACGTGCACCTCGGGGGCGTGGAATTCCCGATTCCGGCGCGCAAGGCCGGCGAAGTTGCCGCCACCATCCGCTACACGTACGACGTCAACGGCATCCTCGACGTGGACATCGTCGTCGACCAGGCCGGAATCTCCCGCAACCTCGTGATCAAGCAGCTCGCCGGGGATGTACCGGAGGAGGAGATCACGCGGCGCCGTGTCGAACTGGCCGCGCTGAAGGTGCACCCCCGGGCGCAGGAGGAGAATCGCGTGCTCGTGGAACGTGCCAACCGCCTGTACCAGCAGCTGCTGGGCGATGAACGCGAACAGGTCGGCCGGTGGCTCAGCCAGTTCCTCGGCACGCTGGAACGCCAGGACCCGCGCGCGATCGTCGCCGCGCGTGCCGCCTTTGCGCAGGCCCTGGACACGGCGGAGCGGGGCAACGCGTGGTAGACGCCTGGGATACGCTGGGCATCGCGCCGACCAGCGACGAAGGTGCGATACGCAAGGCGTACGCCGCCCGCGCCCGCGAGTGGCGCCCCGAGTCGCACCCGCGCGAGTTCGCGCTGCTGCGCGAGGCTTACGAAGCGCTCCTGCGCGCTGCGCGCGAGGAGATCGCAGCATTGGAGCAGGAGCCCGTCGGGCCGCAAGCAGAAGCGGCAACACCGGTGCACGCCGACCCGGCCCAAGCTGCTGTCCATGCCGAGGTCGGTGACAATGCCAGCGCGAAGGATGCCAAGCGGCCCTACGCCGCGGCACAGGCGCTAGTCGAGGCGCTCGGCCGCTGCTACTCGGAGCAGGGCGAGCGTGACGCCGTCGCCTTGCTGTACGAGCACCATGCATCCCTGTCGGAACAGACCATCGACGCGAGGCTGGAGTGGGAGGTGGTACTGCTGCACTCCCTGCTGACAGCGGCCACGCCACCGGTGGCGCTTGTGTTCGAGGCCGACCGCCTCCTGCGCTGGCGCGAGCGCGAACACGACGTCGTCCAGATGCTGGGGCAGGACGCGGTGCCGCGGCTGAACACCGTGCTGGAGATCGCGTGGGAGGCCATGTACGCGCGCCACTTCTGTCCGAACCGCTGGTACGCGCGCCTGTTCGGCACGCGGCCGCTTCGCTGGTTCGGGATGATGTCGCAGGTGATGGGGGCGCGCCGCACGCAGGCCTACTGGACGGATGCGACCCAGCGCGCAGGCATGGAGCCGTTGCAGCAGATGCTGGACACCCAAGCGCAAGCGCGCATTTCCGGCCTCATGCTGTTGTCGACAGACGTACTGCTCGCCGCGGTCCTCGCGCTGCTGGTCTGGCTGCAGGCGCAGGACCCGATGCGTTCGCCCTGGCAAGCGCTCGGCATGAGCGCCGCCGTCTTCGCCGGGGTCCTGCCGATGCCGCTGCTCGCAAGGTGGCTGCGGCGAACCGCTCCGGTGCAGAAGGTGCTCGGCTGGCGCCAGGCGCTGTCCGGCATCGTGTGGTTCATCGCCGGGGCGGTGCTGTTCGGAATCGGCATGGTCGCTGCCATGAGCGAGGGCCCGGCGACGGTGCGCGTCGCAGGCACGGTGCTCGTGGCGCTGATGCTGGCGCTCCTGCTGCTGGTGACCTCCACCGGCTTGTGGATCTGCCTTGCGGCGATCGAAGTGCTACTGGCGCGGCCCTGGATCGCCCTGCAGCGCCTCTGGGGCCTGCATGCGTTCTACCGGGTCCGAGACAACCTTGGCGTGCCCACTTGGCAGGAGCAGTTGCGGCGCCTGCCCCGCGCCGGTTGGGACGAGTTGCAGGCGACCCGGGCGGCGCGCAAGCAGGAGGCTCAACGCCGCGAGGCGCAGCCGTTCACCCCGGCTCCGTCCTCCTCCTTCAACTGGTGGTGGGCGTTGGGCACGATCTTCCTGCTGCAGTTCATCGCCCGGCTGGGTTCCTGAGCCCCCATAGAATTCCCCTTTTCACGGGGAAGCCAATGGCGATCTACGAACTCGACGGCATGGCGCCGCAACTCGGACAAGGCGCGTGGGTCGCCGACAACGCGGAGGTGATCGGGCAGGTGGAGCTGGCCGAGAACGCCAGCGTCTGGTACGGCTGCGTCCTGCGCGGTGACACCGAGAAGATCCGGATCGGGAAGAACAGCAACATCCAGGACGGCAGCGTCCTACACGCGGACTTCGGCGTGCCGCTCACCATCGGCGACAACGTGACGGTGGGACACCAGGTCATGCTGCACGGCTGCACGATCGGCGAAGGTTCGCTGATCGGCATCCAGGCCGTGGTGCTGAACAACGCGAAGATCGGGAAGAACTCGATCGTCGGCGCGGGCAGCGTGGTGACCGAGGGCAAGGAGTTCCCGGACAACTCGCTCATCGTCGGGGCGCCGGCCAAGGCAATCCGCACGCTGGACGCCGAGCAGATCGCGAAATTCCAGACCATCCCGCAGCACTACGTCGAGAACGCCCTGCGCCACGCCAAGAGGAAGAAGATCGGCTGATGTCGGAGCTGCACAAGTTCCTGTTCGATGGCTTGCCGGTGCGCGGCATGATCGTGCGCCTGACCGGTGCCTGGACCGAGGTCCTCTCACGCCGCCGCGCCGACGACGCGCATTCGCCCTGGCCCTGGCCCGTCACGCAGATGATGGGCGAGATGGCGGCGGCCGGCGCGCTGATGCAGGCCAACATCAAGTTCAATGGCGCCCTGATCATGCAGATCTTCGGCGAGGGCCCGGTCAAGGTCGCCGTCGCCGAAGTGCAGCCGGACCTGAGCCTGCGCGTGACGGCCAAGGTGGTGGGCGACGTCGCGGCCGATGCGCACCTGCAGGACCTGGTCAACGTCAACGGCCGCGGCCGCTGCGCGATCACGCTCGATCCCAAGGAGCGCCTGCCGGGCCAGCAGGCCTACCAGGGCGTCGTGCCGCTCAATGCCACCTATGGCAAGGGGCAGCCGAACCTTGCCGACGTGCTGGAGCATTACATGCGCCAGTCCGAGCAGCTGGATACCAAGCTGGTGCTGGCGGCCAACAACGACGTGGCCGCGGGCCTGCTGATCCAGCGCCTGCCGGGCGAGGGCGGCACGCAGTCCGGCGACCTCGACCCGGCTGAACAGCTGGAGCACTTCAACCGCATCGCCACCCTGGCGGGCAGCCTCACGCAGGACGAACTGCTGCAGCTGGATGTGGAAACGGTGCTGCGCCGCCTGTTCTGGCAGGAAAAGATCCTGCGCTTCGACGCCCAGACCCCGCGCTTTGCCTGCACCTGCAGCCGCGAGCGCGTGGCCGGCATGATCCGCGGCCTCGGGCAGGAAGAGGCGGACAGCATCGTCCGCGAGCGCGGCGAGATCGACGTCACCTGCGACTTCTGCGGCCAGCACTACCGCTTCGACTCCGTGGACACGGCGCAACTGTTCACCGCCCTGGGCGACCGGCCGCCGGGCTCCTCCACCGTGCAGTGATGGGCCCCGGGCGAAGTTCCGGTTTCAGCGCGACAATGCAGTCATGGCGCACGTGATCGACGACGAGGGGATTTCCATTGCGGCGGTCGAACAGGCCACCGGCATCGCCCGCGCGACCCTGCGCATCTGGGAGCGCCGCTACGGCTTTCCGCAGCCGGGACGCGACTTGCGCGGGGAGCGCACCTACCCGCCCGACCAGCTGCAGAAGCTGCGGCTGATCGCCGCGCTCATGGCGCGCGGGCATCGCCCGGGCCGGCTGGTGCAGCTGAGTGCCACGCAACTCTCGGCGCTCGCGGGGGCGCTGGGCGAAAGACGCCTCGGTGCCGAAGCCGGCGCCGCGCTCGACGAGCCGGTGCTGGAGCCGCTGCGCCGGCACGACGTGGCGGGCCTGCTGCGCCAGCTGCAGGAAGCGGTGCGCAGCATGGGACTGGCGGCGTTCGTCACCGAGCGGATGCCCCAGATGAACGTGAACGTAGGCCTGGCGTGGGCGCGCGGCGAACTGCAGGTCTACGAGGAGCACCTCTACACCGAGGCGATGCAGCTGGTGCTGCGCAGCGCGATCGCCCAGTTGCCACCGGCCCCGTCGGAAGGGGGGCCGCGCGTGCTGCTGGCCACCGTGCCGGAAGAGGGCCACGGCCTGGGGCTGCTGATGGCGCATGCCCTGCTGTCGCTGCATGGCTGCCACTGCACTTCCGTCGGGCTGCGCCTGCCGATCCCGCAAATCGTCTCGGCCGCCACCGCGGTCGAGGCCGACGTGGTCGGCCTGTCCTTTGCCGCCAGCATGAACCCGGCCTACGTGCTGCGCGGCCTCGAACAGTTGCGCAGCGAACTGGCGCCGCACATCCCGGTGTGGGCGGGCGGCAGCTCCCCCGTGCTGGCGCGCCACCGCATCGCCGGCGTGCTGCCGGTCCCGCACATCCGCGACGTGCTGCCGGCCCTGGCGAACTGGCGCGCGCTGCACCGCAGCCCGGCGTAAGGCCGCGCCGACAGCCGCACGCGCTGTTTTCCGTCGTCGCGCCGGGGGTGGCGCCGCGTTGCTCCAGAGGGTGCAGCACGCCCCGTAACAGCCAAAGGAAACAACAGCATGAACAAGCTTCTCGCCGCCCTGATCGCCGCGCTGGGCGTCTCCCTCGCCATTGCCCAGTCCGGCCCGGCCGGTACCGGCAATTCCACCGCCGGCACCACCGGCGCCACCACCAGCGGGTCCACCGGCACCTCCGGCAGCACCGGCGCCGGCGGCTCCGGCTCGCGCGCCACGGCCGGCACCTCCGGCGGCACCTCGGGCGGCACCGGCGCCGCGGCGACGGGTGGCTCCACGGGCGCTCGCGCCACGGCAGGTACGGCAGGTGCGGCTGGCGCAGGTGCCGCCGCCGGTGCAACGGCAGGTTCCTCGTCCACCTCCGGCGGCGCCATGGCGTCGAGCGGCACGGGCGGCTCCGGCGGCACCAAGATGGCTGCCAAGAGCTCCAAGAAGAAGGCCAGCAAGAAGAAGGCGGCCGACCGCAACTGAGCGCGGCGCGCCAGGCCGCCTAGCCGCGGCCTTCGCGCAGCTGCGTGAAGAGGCGGTGCTCGCAGTCGGGGTCGCTGCATTTCTCGCAGGCCCCGGTCCAGCGGCGCTGCCGGTCCTCTTCGCGCTCGAGCACGGCGGCCGGGACCATGCCGGCCGCTTGCATGGCGGCCAGCGCCGAACGCAGCCGTTGGCCGCCGCTGCCGTAGACCACCTGGAACGGGATCCCTGCGCGCTGCAGGTGGGTGCGCACCAGCGCGTCCACTTCCTCGCGGGCATGCGCCGCATCGCGCTGCAGCCCGTCCGGCACCCACGGCAGGTCCAGGCCCGTGACCAGCGTGAGGTCGTAGCGCTCCTGGCGCTCGAGGGCAAAGCGGTACAGCGCGCCGTCGTCGAACAGCATGCCGGCGTAGATCGCCACCATCAGCGCGCTGGTGTCGGCAATCACGATGCGAGCCGCGCGCGCGGCCAGCTCGACACGGTCCTCCTGCTCCTGCGCGATCGCGAGCTGTTCTTCCGGGCGCGGTGCCCGACCGGCGCGCTTGCACCATTCACGCAGGACCTCGGGCACGGCCGCGGCTTGCAGGGAGTGCCTGGCCAGGTGTGCGGCGATTTCCAGTGCGAGCGTGCTCTTGCCGGTGCTCTCGGCGCCCAGCAGGCAGATGCGCACGCCCTGGCTCCCCGCCTGCGCGGGGATGACGCTGGTCATTTGGCGATCTGGACCAGGACCTCGTTGGGCTTGACCATGCCGAGCTCGCTGCGTGCCTTTTCCTCGACCATCTCCAGGCCCTCCTGCAGGTCGCGCACTTCGGCGGCGAGCCGCTCGTTGGCCTGCTGCGCGATCGCGTTGCGCGCCTTCTGCTCCTCGAGCTTCTGGCGCATCTGCGCGACGTCGCCGACGCTGCCCCGGCCCACCCAGAGCTGGGCCTGCACGACCCCGAGCAGGCCGATCAGCAGGGCGGCGACGACGCGTCCGTCCACTAGCGCAAGTTGTAGAACGCCGAGCGGCCCGGGTACTGCGCGATGTCGCCCAGGTCCTCCTCGATGCGCAGCAGCTGGTTGTACTTGGCCATGCGGTCGGAGCGCGAGAGCGAGCCGGTCTTGATCTGGCCGGCGTTGGTACCCACGGCGATGTCGGCGATCGTGGAGTCCTCGGTTTCGCCCGAGCGGTGGCTGATGACGGCCGTGTAGTTCGCGCGCTTGGCCATCTCGATGGCGGCGAAGGTCTCGGTGAGCGTGCCGATCTGGTTGATCTTGATCAGGATCGAGTTGGCGATGCCCTTGTCGATGCCTTCCTTGAAGATCTTCGTGTTGGTGACGAACAGGTCGTCGCCCACCAGCTGCACCTTCTTGCCCAGGCGCTCGGTCAGCTGCTTCCAGCCGTCCCAGTCGCTCTCGCCCATGCCGTCCTCGATGCTGAAGATCGGGTACTTGCCCACCCAGTCTTCGAGCGTGCCGATCCACTCGGCGGCATTGAGCTTGCGGCCCTCGGAGCCGCTCAGGTCGTAAAGGCCTTCCTTGTGGAACTCGCTCGCGGCGCAGTCCAGGCCCAGCGCGATCTGCTCGCCGGGGCGGTAGCCGGCCTTCTCGATCGCCTGCAGGATCATCTGGATCGCCGCTTCGTGGTTCTCCACGTTGGGCGCGAAGCCGCCCTCGTCGCCGACGGCGATGGACATGCCCTTGTCGTGGATGATCTTCTTGAGCGCATGGAAGACCTCCGCGCCGTAGCGCAGCGCCTCGCGGAAGCTGGGCGCCCCCACGGGGATGATCATCAGCTCCTGCAGGTCGAGGTTGTTGTTCGCGTGGGCGCCCCCGTTGACGACGTTCATCATCGGCACCGGCAGCTGGCAGCCGTTCATGCCGCCGAAGTAGCGGTACAGGGGCAGGCCGGATTCTTCTGCCGCCGCGCGGGCGACGGCCATCGAGACGGCCAGCATCGCGTTGGCGCCCAGGCGGCTCTTGTTCTCGGTGCCGTCGAGGTCCAGCAGGGTCTTGTCGAGGAAGTTCTGCTCGGACGCGTCGAGGCCGAGGACGGCTTCGGAGATCTCGGTGTTGATGTGTTCGACGGCCTTGAGCACGCCCTTGCCCAGGTAGCGCTGCGGGTCGCCGTCGCGCAGTTCGATGGCCTCGCGCGAGCCGGTGGATGCGCCGGACGGCACCGCGGCGCGGCCCATGGTGCCGGATTCCAGCAGGACGTCGCATTCCACGGTGGGATTGCCGCGCGAGTCCAGGACTTCACGGCCGACGATGTCAACGATTGCGCTCATTCAAGTTCTCTTAGGGATTGGTATTCGAACAAGTGAACGCAGAGGACGCAGAGGTTACGCAGAGTACGCAGAGGAAAACCATTTTGATTTCTTCTCTGCGTCCTCTGCGTAACCTCTGCGCACTCTGCGTTCACCT
>DATAGN010000065.1:0-7547 GCA_036263715.1 Ramlibacter sp. | reverse complement strand
CAGGGAGATCCACAATGAAATTCCAGCTTCTCACCATTCCGGCCGTGCTCGCACTGGCCGTGAGCTTCGGCGCCGCGCAGGCGCAGACGCCGGGCGCCGGCACCTCGGCCACCGGCGGCCAGTCGGCGCCTGCGGCGCAGCCCGGCACCGGCACGCGCAACGCGCCGACCAAGAGCAGCATTGCCCGCGGCGACCGCAAGTTCGTCGAGCAGGCGGCGGCCAGCGGCATGTTCGAGGTGCAGGTCTCGCAACTGGCCGCCAGCAAGGCCGGCGATGCGGCCGTCAAGAGCTACGCCAGCATGCTGGTGGACCACCACACGGCGGCCAACAACGAGCTGACCAAGCTGGCCAACGCCAAGGGCATCGAGCTGCCCGCCGCGCCTCCCCGCGCCATGCGCAAGGACGTGGAAAAACTCGGCAAGAAGTCCGGCGAGGATTTCGACCGCGAGTACGTGCGCGAAGTCGGCATCAAGGCCCACCAGAAGGACATCAAGCTGTTCGAGAACGCGAGCAAGAACGTGAAGGACGCTGACCTCAAGGGCTTTGCCGACAAGACCCTGCCGGTCCTGCGCGAACACCTGGCCGCGGCGCAGAAACTGCCGCAGTCGGGCAAGAATTCGGCTTCCATGGGAGCGAACAAGAAGTGACATTGCACGGACCGCGGGTGACCCCAGGCCATCCCAGGCGCAGCGTGGTGCTGGCGCTCGCCGCCTTCGCGGCGGCGCCGCAGCTGCGCGCGCAGCAGCCGCGGTCCGGCTTCTATGCGGCGGCGTCGCCCGACCCCAAGCCGCTGTCGCTGACGCAGCGCCTCGAGCGCCGCTTCCTGCAGATCAGCGCGGCCAACCTGCGCTTCCAGGGCGAGGCCTCGTCGCTGGCCAGTGCGCGGTCCAACAATCCCTCGGTGAAGGACCTGGCCAACACGCTGCTGGCGCGCCAGCAGACGGCGCAGCCCGAGCTGATGCGCCTGCTGCACGTGCGCGGCATGGCGATGCCGATCCTCACCAACACGCAGGTGAAGGTGCTCAAGCAGCTGACCAAGCTGCAGGGCGCGAAATTCGACCGCCTCTATGTCGACGAGGTCGTGCTGCGCTCCTACCAGACCGACATCGGCAACTACGAAAAGGTGCTGGTGCAGGCCGAGGACGCGGTGCTCAAGGCCTGGATCGACCGGCAGCTGCCCACGCTGCGCTTCCACTACGCCAAGGCGGGCAAGGCCCTGCCGGCGGCGTCCTTGCGCGGTCAGCGCGCGGTGTAGCCGGTCACGCGCCAGCGGCCGTCCGGCTCGCGCATGGTGGTGACGGTCTCGATCACTTCGGCCTTGCGGTCGAACTTGCTCACGAAGTGCGAAGTGACGTAGTCGCCGTCGGGGCGACCCGGCAGCGATTTCTTGTACAGCGATTCCGCCGGCTGGCGCTCCACGAACGCGCCGAAGGGCTCGCGCAGCTTCGGCACGTTGTCCATCCAGAGCCCCAGCGGCACGCTCTGGCGGAAGCCACCCGCCGATGCGTCCCAGGCCGTGCCCCAGTCGCGCCGGTCCAGCAGCAGCAGCCAGGCGTGGGCCGCCGTCTGGCCGGCCTTTTCGAAATCGGGATTGCTGATCACGCCGTCGGCGGCCGGCGCGGCGGGAGCGGCGGGCGCGGTGGGCGCCGGCCGCGTCTGCGCGTGTGCGACGCCGGCGGCGATGGCCAGCGACAGGGCGAGCAGGGTCTGGCGGGGCGTCATGCGGGGGGGACTCCAAATCATCGTTGCGTGCAGTCTAGCGGGTAGGGTGCCGCTCATCGGCAAGTGAACGCAGAGGGCGCAGAGGTTACGCAGAGGACGCAGAGAAAACTTCCACTGTTTGGCTTTCTTTGCGTCCTCTGCGTACTTCTGCGTCCTCTGCGTTCCTCCTCGACGCGGGGCACCCGCTACCGGGAACCGGTCCGAAGCAGCTGCTGCATCATTCGCGCATTCACCTGTCCCTGGTCCTCGTAGTTGGTGTTGAACACCACGTGCACGTGCTGCGCGAGCGTGCCCAGGTGCTCGATCTCCGGCACCATCGCCGCGAGCTCGTCGGGGCTGTACCAGTAGTCGAAGCGCGCGGACGAGGCGACCAGTCCCTTCTTGTTCCAGGTCTCCTTGTTGCGCCCGTGCAGGCGCACGACCGCGAGCTTCGGGCTCGTCACGTCCCACACGCAGGGCACGCAGTTGGCGAAGCCTTGCGGCGAATCGACCACCGTGTGGGCGACGCCCAGCGAGCGCTCCCAGTCCAGCGTCTGCTGCAGGTGGTCGCCGAAGAACCAGGTGCCGTGCCGGAATTCGACGGCGAGCAGGTGGTCCTGCATCTTCTCGACGCAGTGCTCCACGTGCGCGATGCTGTCCCGGTTGCGCAGCAGCCAGGGCGCGAACTGGAAGTGCACGGCACCGAGCTTGCCCGCATGCTTGAGGGGCGCGAGCGCCTCGATGAAGCGGCGCCACAGCTCGTCGCGGATCTCGGTGGGCAGCTGCTCGTAGTACACGTTGCGCGCGAGCCCCTCGCCCAGCGCCTTCTGGATGTCGCGCGGAAAGGTCGTGGGCAGCGTCTGGTGCCCCGTGAAGAGGCGAAAGGCCTTGACGTTGAACACGAAGTCGTCCGGCGTGCGCTCGGCCCACAGCTGCGCTGTCTGCGGCAGCGGCATGGCGTAGTAGCTGGAGTCGACTTCCACCATCGGGAACTGCTGCGCGTAGAAGCGCAGGCGCTGTTCCGCCGTCTTGCAGTGCGGCGGGTAGAAGCGCCCGCAGCCGACGAGGGACTTGTCCGTCCAGGAGGCGGTGCCGACGAGGATGGTGTCCGGGGTGGTCACTGGATTAATATACAGCGGTCCTCCGGGAGCCCACCCATGCAGTACCCCGACCCGCTCGACTCCCTCAACCCCCAACAGCGCGAAGCCGCCACCCACGGCACGGGCGACACCGCCGGCGACACGCGGCCGCTGCTCGTGATCGCCGGCGCCGGTTCGGGCAAGACCAACACGCTCGCGCACCGCGTGGCCAACCTCATTCGCCATGGCGCGGATCCGCAGCGCATGATGCTCCTCACCTTCAGCCGGCGCGCGGCGCAGGAGATGGAGCGGCGCGTCGGCGGCGTGCTGCAGAAGGCGCTGGGCCTGGCCGGCGGGCCGCCGCCCAACCTGCCGTGGAGCGGCACCTTCCACGGCATCGGCGCGCGCCTGCTGCGCGAGTACGCGCCCCGCATCGGCCTGGAGGAGAACTTCACCATCCACGACCGCGGCGACGCCGAGGACCTGATGGGTCTGGTGCGGCACGAGATCGGCCTGTCGGACACGAAGAAGCGCTTCCCGCTCAAGGGCACGTGCCTGGGGATCTACTCGCGCGTGCTGAACACGCGCGATGCGCTGCCGCTGGTGCTGCAGTCCGTCTACCCGTGGTGCACGCAGTGGGAAGAGGAGTTGAAGAAGCTGTTCGGCGGCTACGTCGAGGCCAAGCAGCAGCAGAACGTGCTGGACTACGATGACCTGCTGGCCTTCTGGGCCGACATGATGGCCGAGCCCGCCCTGGCCGCCGAGATCGGGGAGCGCTTCGACCACGTGCTGGTCGACGAGTACCAGGACACCAACAGGCTGCAGGCGCAGGTGCTGCTGGGGATGAAGCCCACGGGGCAGGGCGTCACCGTGGTGGGCGACGACGCACAGAGCATCTACTCCTTCCGGGGCGCCACCGTGCGCAACATCCTCGACTTCCCGCACCAGTTCACGCAGCCCGCGCGCGTGGTGACGCTGGAGCGCAACTACCGCAGCACGCAGCCGGTGCTGGACGCGAGCAATGCGGTGATCTCCGCTGCGCGCGAGCGCCACGCCAAGAACCTGTTCACCGACAAGGCTTCTTCGCAGCGCGCGCAGCTGGTGCTGGTGCCAGACGAGGCGCAGCAGGCGCGCTGGGTGGCCGACCAGGTGCTGCGCCAGCGCGAGGCGGGCACCACGCTCAAGTCGCAGGCGGTGCTGTTCCGCGCCAGCCACCACAGTGCGGGGCTCGAACTGGAACTCGCGCGCCGCAACATCCCTTTCGTGAAGTTCGGCGGGCTGAAATTCCTGGAGGCATCGCACATCAAAGACGTGATGGCGCTGCTGCGTTTCGCGCAGAACCCGCGTGGCCGCATGGCGGGCTTTCGCGCGGCGCAACTGGTGCCGGGCATCGGCGCCGCGACCGCGACGCGCCTGCTCGATGCCGTGGGCGAGGCGAGCGATCCGCACGAAGCCTTGCAGAAGTTCGAGGCGCCCGCTCAGGCCGGCGAGGCATGGACCTCGTTCACCGCGCTGTACGCAAGGCTGGCGGAGCCCGGCCTCGCATGGCCCGCCGACATGGAGCTGGCCAAGGCCTGGTACCTGCCGCAGCTGGAGCGCATCCACGACGACGCGCAGGTGCGCAAGCTCGATGTCGAGCAGCTCACGCGCCTGGCCGCCGGCTACGGCAGCCGCGAACGCTTCCTCACCGAGCTCACGCTGGATCCGCCCGAGGTCACCAGCGACCACAGCGGTCCGCCGCTGCGCGACGAGGACTACCTGGTCCTGTCCACCATCCACAGCGCCAAGGGCCAGGAGTGGAAGGCGGTGCACGTGCTGAACTGCGTCGACGGCTGCATTCCGAGCGACATGGCGACGGGCACGACGGACGAGATCGAGGAGGAGCGACGGCTCCTCTACGTCGCGATGACGCGCGCCAAGGAGCACCTGCACCTGCTCGTGCCGCAGCGCTTCTACGTCACGCAGCAATCCGGGGGCGGCGATCGCCACATGTATGCGGGCCGCACGCGCTTCATCACCGAGGCGATGACGCAGCATTTCGAACAGCTCACCTGGCCGCAGGAGATTGCGGTGCGCCCCGGCGGCGGCGCGCAGCCGCAGGCGCCGGTGATGCAGGTGCGCTCGCGTTCGCGGGCGATGTGGAAGTAGCATCCACCGCAGGCGCGGGAGCGCCATTCCTACGCGCGGGCACTGCGCCAGCCGACAATTCCCGCGTGCGGCCTGCCTAGATTGGTTACCGCCGGCATGGCCGGAAGCAAAAGGAAACCGACGATGGCAGCCGACGACCAGAATCCCAAGCACCCGAACGCGACCAGCCCCGGCAACGAAGGCGCGCGCGGCAGCCGCGGTGCGGCCAACAGCGGCGCGCAGCCGGCCAACAGCACCAATGCCGACGGCAACGAGCGCGCTCCGACCGAGGGAGCGCCCGACCTGCGCGACGCGGACGCGCAAGGCGGCGGCGGCGCGGGCAGCGGGAGCAGCCGCTCGCGCGACTGAGCGGGGGGCCGCCTTCCCCGACAATCGGGGGATGCGCTTCGCCAGTTCCCTCAATTTCCGCCGGGTGGGCGTGCCGCAGGGCCGCGGCATGCCCCTGAAGAACATCTACCGCTCCGACCACCTCGGTGCCCTGAATGCGGAGGACGCTGAGCAGATCCGCGCGCTGGGCATCACGCGCGTGCTCGACTTCCGTGGCGTGCATGAACGCACGACGGCCGAATGCCGGCTGCCGGACGTCACCGTGCTGTCGCTGCCCATCGAGCCCACCATCGTGCAGAAGCTCAGCGACCTGGTGGCGGCCGGCCACCACCTCACCGGCGCCGAGATGGTGGCGCACATGCAGGACACCTACCGGGGTTTCGTGCGGCACAACACGGCGCGCTTCGCCGAGTTCTTCTCGCACCTGCTCGCCTCCGACGAGCCCACCGTCTTCCACTGCACGGCCGGCAAGGACCGCACCGGCCTGGCCGCCGCACTGCTGCTGAAGGCAGTGGACGTGAATGACGACGAGATCATGGAGGATTACCTGCTCACCAATGACAGGCTCGAATTGCCGGAGGGCACGCGCCTGGGGCTGCCGCGGGAGGCGATGGAGGTGCTGTGGCGCGTGCAGCCCGACTTCCTGCTGGCGGCGTACGACGAGATCGACGCCTTGTACGGATCGCGCGAGGCCTACCTGCGCGATGGCCTGGCGCTGGGCAGCGGCGAGCGCGAGCGCCTGGCGCGCCTGTACCGGGCCGACTGAGCAGAAAGTTCGCGGCGCACCGCCTTCCTGCTGCCTGCTGCGCCAGCCTCCTACGCAACTCCCCTTGCGGCGACTACAGGTCTGCCGTATCGCGCGGACGAACACTTCGTGCCACAACGGGTGAAAGCCCGCCGCACACCAAGAAAGGAGTCCGCGATGCCCAATCAGGAACAGTCCCCCAACGGGATCCCGCAGAAGGACAAGGACCGGCCCTCGCCCGACGTGCACCAGGCGGCCGATGGCCAGGCTTCGGCGCGCGGAACGGGCGACAGCTACGGCGTCGGCGGCAAGGTCGACCGGCCCATGGCCGGTGAAGAAAAGGGCATGCCGGTCACGAGCGAGTCGCCCTCGGACCAGGATTACCGTGGCGACGGGCCTGCCAAGGTGGGCCTGACCAGCGACAAGCAACCCGACCTCGTGGCGCCGTCCGGCGTCAACGAGCGCAGCCACGGCGCCGCCGAGGATGCACCTGCCGCGGGCGGCGGTGCGCTGAACTTCGACGACGGCACCGACGAACTGCACCCGCGCGGCAAGGTCACCGGCGCCGGCCGGACGTGGAACGAGAAGAACCCCAGCGATGCCGGCGACCTGGGGGCGCCGGGGGCAGGACTCTCGGACCGCAACGGTCCGAGTGACCCCGATGCCAAACGCAATCGCTAGGGCGGTACGGGGAGGAGGCAACATGGTCTACGCCCTCTTCTCCGCCTCCGTCGTCCTGGCCATCGGCGCCATCTACGTCGGCGCCATCGGCTGGCTCTACTTCCGGCAGGAGCGGCTGCTGTTCGAGCCCGACAAGCTGGGCAACGACGACCCGATCTGCAAGGACCCGGACACACGCGAGTTCTTCCTCGACGTGCACGGCGCCCGCCTGTCCGTGGCCCACATGCAGCGGCCCGAGCCGCGCGGCGTCTTCTTCTTCCTGCACGGCAACTCGGGCAACCTGAAGAAGTGGTTCGTCGACCTCGACGCGTTCCGGCAGGCCAACTTCGACGTGGTGATGTTCGACTACCGCGGCTTCGGCAAGAGCAGCGGCCAGATCGAGAGCGAGGAGCAGCTGCGCGCCGACGTCAAAGCGGTGTGGCAGCACTTCGCGCCCATGTACGAAGGCAAGCGTGTCGTGATCTCGGGCCAGTCGCTCGGCACGGGGCTCGCCGCCGGCCTGGCGGCCGACCTCTGTTCCAGCGGGCATGCCCCCGACCTCACCTTGCTGGTGTCCCCGTACAGCAGCATGCGTGCGCTGGCCGCGGAGCTGTATCCCTGGGTGCCGATGCAGGTGCTGCGTTATCCGCTGCACACGCTGGAGCATGCGGCCAAGCTGCTGGGCCCGGTGATGCTGATCCACGGCGAGAAGGACGAGCTGATCGGCATCCATCACAGCGAGCAGCTGTGCAGCGCGATGAGCAAGGCGGAGCTGCTGCGCGTCGATGGTGCAGGGCACGGGGACGTGCACCAGTTCCCGACGGTGCGGCAGGCCTTGGTCTCGGCGCTGGGGCGTCTCTGATCACGGGGAGCCCAGCTACTGCTCG
>DATAGN010000064.1:0-4786 GCA_036263715.1 Ramlibacter sp. | reverse complement strand
CCAGGACCACCACGGCTTCGACGGCGAACTCGCGCAGCGCCGCGAGCCAGTCGGTGAGGATCACGTCCAGGTTGGCACTGTCAAAGTTAACAGGGATCCCCATGCGTAATCGTTGGTGTCATGGCGCGGCTGTGACAATATCACCAACAGACCCCCAACCCATGAACGAGGACCTCCAGAGGGCCGGATATTCCTTGCTGCCGCGGGCCTTGTTCCAGACGGTGTTGCACCGTGCACGCCGGCGCTCGCTGACGGAAGTCCTGCAGCTTGTCATGGAGCCCATCCAGTCCACGCAGGGCCGCATCCAGGCCCTGGCGCTCTCCACCTTCATCGGCCACCTCCTGTTCTTCGTGATCTGGAGCGAGTGGCTGCCGCAGCCGTACGAGAACCTGGCGCTTCGCGTCGCCATGGCGTTCTCCGGCCTGCTGCTGCTTGCCGTCCCCGGCATCGCGGACACGCCACCCACCCGCACGGCCACCATCGCCTGTTCGCTGGTCTTCTGGGTCACGCTGCCCCTGTTCTTCTCGTGGATGTATTTCTGCAACGGCGGCAACGGCATCTGGCTGGCGAGCCTGGGCGCGATGTTCCTGATCTACTACCACGTGATGGACTGGCGGCTGGCCACTTTCGGCTCGGCCACCGGCGTGCTGGCCGGCTGGCTCCTGTTCGAAGCCTTCGGGCCGAACGTGCGCCCGCTGTCCGGCGAGCAGGCCGCGAGCAATGCAGTGATCCTGGCTTTCTGCTGGTGGATGGGCATCACGCTGGGCGTGTCGTCGTCGACCCTGCGGCGGCAGCAGCTGGCCGCCACCCTGGGCACGATGGGCATCATGGCGCACGAACTGCGCACGCCCCTGGCCACCATGCAGCTGGTGGGCGATGCGGTGCGCAACGAGGCGGCGCAGCAGGAGGGCGAAGCGGGCGAGCGCCTGCAGGAACTGTCGCAGCGGCTGCACAACCTGGTGCGCACCATGAACCGCCAGATCGACATGCAGATCACCAATGCGCGCTTCATGCACCTGGCGGCGAACGCGCAGCGCATTTCGGCCGCCGAACTGGTGCACGCGGCGATCGCCGACTATCCCTATCGCAGTTCGCGCGAGCGCAACGCGGTGGTCGTGCAGGTGCACGACGACTTCCACTTCCTCGGCTCGCGCCAGCTGTTCGCGCAGGTGATCGACAACCTGGTGAAGAACGCGCTGCGCTCGCTGGCCGCGGCCTCGTCGGCCACCCGGCCGGGCGACCTGCTGATCCAGGTGGGCGCGCAGGGCGGTCGGGGGCGCATCGTGTTCACGGACAATGGCGTGGGCATGGACGCCGACCTGCGCAAGCGCATTTTCCAGCCCTTCTTCTCCACCGACCGCGGCACCGGCCACGGCCTGGGCCTGGCCTTCTGCAAGCGGGTGGTGCAGGCGGCCCATGGCAGCATCCGCGTGAAGTCGGCGCCGCACCAGGGTGCGGTGTTCACCATCGAGTTGCCCGTCGCGTAGGCGAGAATGCCAGGACTGCCCCACCGCCCATGACCTTTCCCCTGTTCCATCGCCCCGGCACCGTGGTCTTCCTCGACGACGATCCGGACTACCTGGAGATGCTCGCTCTGGTGTTGCCGAAGCCGTGGCACCTGAAGCTGTTCATGCGGCCGACCGAATGCATCGCGCACCTGCTGCAGGAGCCGCCGTTCTGGGAGGCCGACGCCTGGAACCAGCAGCAGCTGATCGCGCTGTGGCGCGAGGGCAAGCCGCTGCTGCCGCAGATCCTGGCCTACTGGTCGCGGTACACGGAGCGCTATGCGCTCTCGCGGGTGTGCGTGGTCGATTTCTCGATGCCGGGCATGGACGGCCTGCAGGTGCTGGCGGAACTGGGCGACTGGCCCGGTGCGCGTGTGCTGCTCACCGGCCAGGCGGACGAACAGGTCGCCGTGCGCGCCTTCAACCACGGGCTGATCGACCAGTTCATCCCCAAGCAGACGCAGGACATCTCGCGCCGCCTGATTGAGGCGGTGGAGCGGCTGCTCTTCACCTCGCACGCGCGCCACGCGCAGATCTGGCGCTCCACGCTGACGCAGGAACAAAGCGCCTTGCTGCGCGCGCCCGGCGTCGACGCGTGGCTCACGAATTTCGGAGCGAAGCACTGGGTGGAGCACGTGGTGATCGGCGCGCCCTTCGGCGTGCTCGGCATGGACGCGGCAGGCAAGATCGGCTGGCTGCAGCTGGAAACGCGGCAGGGGCTGCATGCGTTGGCCGAGGTGGCGGAAGTGGCCGGCGTGCCGTCCGCCGCGGTCGAAGACATCCGTTCCGGCCGCAAGCTCGCGGACCTGGAACTGCGCCAGGCCCTGTCGTCGACGCAGCCGGTGCGGCTGCTCGATGCGCAGGCGATCGGCGAAGGCGGGCTGCTCGGCGCGATGTTCCCGGTCGATGCGCCCAGTGGTCCGGACCCGGACAACAGCTACAGCAAGTGGATGGCGCGGCAGCCGAAGCGGCACGTGCAGGAATAGTCGCGGTGCTCAGGCGCACTGGCACGCAACGAGGTGAACGCAGAGGACGCAGAAGTACGCAGAGGACGCAGAGAAAAACCACTTGGTCTTCTCTGCGTCCTCTGCGCAACCTTTGCGTCCTCTGCGTTCCTCCTCTCGGAAAGCCCTGGACCCCGCCTCCGCCGGGATGACGGCCAGGTCAGCTCAGCTCAGCTGGCCGTGGCACTGCTTGAACTTCTTGCCGCTGCCGCACGGGCAGGGATCGTTGCGGCCCACGCGCGGCATCGTCGCCAGCGCAGCGCCGGCGGCGCCTGCACCAGCTCCGGCCCCGCGCTGGTTCACCGCGGTGCTCTCGTCGACGCGTGACTCCACCTCGCCGCTGTCCGTCGGCGCCGTGTAGGTCACGTTGGAGATGCGCTCGGCGCGCTGCTCCATGTCCTCGGCGCTCTGCTCCAGCTGCTCGGCGGACTGGATCTTCACCGTCATCAGCACGCGCGTGACCTCGTTCTTCACCGCATCGAGCATCTGCCCGAACAGCTCGAAGGCCTCGCGCTTGTATTCCTGCTTCGGCTGCTTCTGCGCGTAGCCGCGCAGGTGGATGCCCTGGCGCAGGTAGTCCAGCGCGGCCAGGTGCTCGCGCCAGTGCGAGTCGATGCTTTGCAGCAGCACCATGCGCTGGAAGTGGGTGAAGTTCTCCTCTCCCACCTGCGCCACCTTTTCGCCGAAGGACGCATGGGCGGCCGCCACCACCTTCTCCGCGATCTCTTCGTCGGTGATCGCCTCGGCGGACTCCACTTCGGCTTTCAGCGGCAGGTCGATGCCCCACTCCTCCGCCAGGGCCTTCTCGAGGCCGGCGATGTCCCACTGCTCCTCCACCGTGCCCGGCGGCACGTACTGGTGCACCAGGTCCGTGAAGCAGCCTTCGCGCAGCGATGCGATCTGCGCCGACAGCGCCACCGCATCCAGGATGTCGTTGCGCTGCTGGTAGATCACCTTGCGCTGGTCGTTGGCGACGTCGTCGTATTCCAGCAGCTGCTTGCGCACGTCGAAGTTGCGGCCTTCCACCTTGCGTTGCGCGCTCTCGATCGAGCGCGTCACGATGCCGGCTTCGATGGCCTCGCCATCGGGCATCTTCAGGCGTTCCATGATCGCGCGCACGCGGTCGCCGGCGAAGATGCGCATCAGCGGATCGTCCAGCGACAGGTAGAAGCGCGAGGAGCCCGGGTCGCCCTGGCGGCCCGAGCGGCCGCGCAGCTGGTTGTCGATGCGGCGCGACTCGTGGCGTTCGGTCGCGATGATGCGCAGGCCGCCGAGGCTCACGATGTGCTCGTGGTCCTTCTGCCACTGCGCACGCATCTCGGCGATGCGCTGTTCCTTGCCGGCGGGGTCGACGGTCTCGTCCTGCTCCAGCGCCTCGACCGCCTTTTCCACGTTGCCGCCCAGCACGATGTCGGTGCCGCGGCCCGCCATGTTGGTGGCGATCGTGATCATCTTGGGACGGCCGGCCTGCGCCACGATGTCCGCCTCGCGCGCGTGCTGCTTGGCGTTGAGCACCTGGTGCGGCAGGTCCGCCTTCTGCAGCAGCTGCGAGATGATCTCGGAGTTCTCGATCGAGGTGGTGCCCACCAGCACCGGCTGCCCGCGCTCGTAGCAGTCGCGGATGTCCTGGATCGCCGCCTCGTACTTCTCGCGCGTGGTCTTGTAGACGCGATCGAGCTGGTCGTCGCGCCGGCTCGGCTTGTTCGGCGGGATCACCACGGTCTCCAGGCCGTAGATCTCCTGGAATTCGTAGGCCTCGGTGTCGGCCGTGCCGGTCATGCCGGAGAGCTTGCCGTACAGGCGGAAGTAGTTCTGGAAAGTGATCGAGGCCAGCGTCTGGTTTTCCGGCTGGATCTGCACGCCTTCCTTGGCTTCCACGGCCTGGTGCAGGCCGTCGCTCCAGCGGCGGCCCTGCATGAGGCGGCCGGTGAACTCGTCGACGATGATGATCTCGCCTTCCTGCACCACGTAATGCTGGTCGCGGTGGTACAGGTGCTGCGCGCGCAGGGCCGCGTTCAGGTGGTGCATCAGCGAGATGTTCGCCGGGTCGTACAGCGTGGCGCCTTCGGGGATGAGGCCCATGCTGGCCAGGATGCGCTCGGCGTTCTCGTGGCCCTGCTCCGTCAGGAACACCTGGTGCGTCTTCTCGTCGACGGTGAAGTCGCCCGGCTTGGTGACGCCCTCGCCGGTGCGCGGGTCCGCCTCGCCCTCCTGCTTGGACAGCAGCGGCACGACCTGGCGGATCGCCATGTACATGTCGGTGTGGTCCTCGGCCTG
>DATAGN010000063.1:0-9258 GCA_036263715.1 Ramlibacter sp. | reverse complement strand
AGGCGCACGCATTGAGGAACAGCGCAGCCACCGCCCGCCCGCGGGCGGAGCGGTCAACCATGCGCGTTGTCGTGCCGGGCGATCTGCAGCAGGTGTTCGACCTCGTCGCGGTGCTGCACGCAGTTGCGCTTGTGCCAACGCTGGATGAGCCACATCGCGCCTGCGACCACGATGCCGAAGGCGGTGATGGCACCGAAGGCCGAAAGGCCCATGCCTGCGGACAGGCTGTAGAAAGCCCCCAGCCCCAGGATGCAGGCCTGCTCGTTGAAGTTCTGCACGGCGATCGAGCGGCCCGCGCCCATCAGGTTGTGGCCGCGGTGCTGCAGCAACGCGTTCATCGGCACGACCAGGTAGCCGCCCAGCGCCCCGAGCAGGATCAGGAAGGGCGCAGCCACCCACACGTTGTTGATGAAATTCATGCAGATCACCAGCAGGCCCATGGCGATGCCCAGCGGCATCACGGTAGTGGCCTTGTCCAGGCGCATCTTCATGGACGCGACGATCGCACCGACGGCCGTCCCCAGCGCCACCACGCCGCTGAGCGACGAGGCCTGCGTGGTGGAGTACCCCAGGGCCGCGGCGCTCCAGGCCAGGATGATGTAGCGAAGGTTGCCACTCACGCCCCAGAACAGCGTCGTGGTGGCCAGCGAGATCTGCCCCAGCTTGTCGTTCCAGAGGCGGCCGTTGCAGCTCCAGAAATCGGGCACCAGCTCCAGCGCGTTCTTCGGGATCGGGCGCATCTCCACGCCGGTGTGCGGGATGCGCGTGTTGAACCAGGCCGCCAGCGCGTAGACGAAGATCAGCAGGAAGATCGCCGCCTCGGGGGGCGTGTCGATGCCGCTGTCGATGACCGGGAAGTCCATCGCCAGCATGCGCGTCGAGATCGCGTTGCCCACCAGCTGTCCGCCCAGCAGGATGCCCAGGATGATGGACGCGATCGTGAGGCCCTCGATCCAGCCGTTGGCCTTGACCAGCTGCGACGAAGGCAGCAGCTCGGTGAGGATGCCGTACTTGGCCGGCGAGTACGCCGCGGCGCCCAGACCCACGATCGCATACGACAGCAGCGGGTGGACGCCGAACAGCATCATCAGGCAGCCGACCACCTTGATCGCGTTGCTGACGAACATGACCTGGCCTTTGGGCCGCGCATCGGCGAACGCCCCCACGAAAGGCGCCAGCACCACGTAGAACAGCGCGAACATGGGCACCAGTGCGGCGGCCTGCCATGTCGGTGCGCGCCCGGACTTCAGCAGTTCCACGGCGGCAATGAACAGCGCGTTGTCGGCGAGCGACGAGAAGAACTGCGCCGCCATGATGGTGTAGAAACCGCGCTTCATCCGTGCTTCTTGGGGGAGAAACCAGGTGTTCCTGGCCCTTCGACTTTGTGCTGTCTCCTTGGGACAGCGGGTTATATCACGGTGGGTAATGACAGAATGAGAGGGAGGAACCCAGAGTCATGCCCCGTCCCATCCAGGCCACCATCCACCTCGAGGCCTTGCGCCACAACCTGGCCCGCATGCGCGCCGCGGCACCCGACGCCAAGGTGTGGGCGGTGGTCAAGGCCAATGCCTATGGGCACGGCATCGAGCGGGTGTTCGACGCCCTGCGTGGCGCCGACGGGTTTGCCCTGCTGGACCTCGCGGAAGCCGAGCGGGTGCGCGCGCTCGGCTGGCGCGGGCCGATCCTGCTGCTCGAAGGCGTGTTCGAGCCGCGCGACCTGGAGCTTTGCTCGCGCCTGGGCCTGTGGCACGCGGTGCACTGCGACCCGCAGATCGACTGGCTGGCCGCGCACAAGACGCAGGTGCCGCACCGCGTCTTCCTGAAGATGAATTCCGGCATGAACCGGCTCGGGTTCGGCCCGCAGCGCTTGCGCGCGGCGTGGACGCGCCTGTCGGCGCTGCCGCAGGTGGAAGAGATCTCGCTGATGACGCACTTCAGCGATGCCGACGGGCCGCGCGGGATCGCCCACCAGATGCAGGCCTTCCTGGAAACCACGCATGACCTGCCCGGGGAACGCTCCTTGTCCAACAGCGCCGCGTCGCTGCGGCATGCGGCGGACCCGCAGGTGCGCGGCGACTGGATCCGGCCCGGGATCGCGGTGTACGGCAGCGCGCCGGACTATCCCGACCACGACATCGCGCACTGGCAGTTGCAGCCCACGATGACGCTGGCCACCCGGATCATCGGCGTGCAGGAGCTCCAGCCTGGCGACACCGTCGGCTACGGCTCCAGCTTCACCGCCGACGCGCCGCTGCGCATCGGGGTGGTCGCCTGCGGCTATGCGGATGGCTATCCGCGCCACTGCACCACGGGCACGCCGGTGCTGGTGGGCGGCGTGCGCACCCGCCTGGTCGGGCGCGTGAGCATGGACATGATCGCGGTGGACCTCACGCCGGTGCCGCAGGCGGGGCTGGGCACCGAGGTCACGATGTGGGGCCGCGCTTCGAACGGCGCGATCGTGTCGATCGACGAGGTGGCGAAGAGCGCGGGGACGCTGGGGTACGAGCTGATGTGCGCGCTGGCGCCGCGGGTGCCGGTCGTTGTGGGGGATTGACGCGCGTCGGGGTTCGGCGCTGGCGCGCGCTCACCCCGACCTACGGGATGCCACGCCCGACGTGTAGGTCGGGGTGAGCGCGCAGCCGAACCCCGACATTTGCCGCCGGCTCCGTAGGTTCGGTTGGCCGCAGGCCACCCCAACACGCGTTGGGGTGCGCTCTCGCGCAACCCAACCTACGACTTGCGAAGGCCCAGAACCATCACGGCCCCGACGACGATCAACGCCCCGACGACCTGCACCGGCGCGATTGCCTGGCCGAGGATGAGCCACGCGAGCACCAGCGCGAACACCGGCTCCACGTTCATGATCGCGGAGTTGCCGACCACGCCCAGGCGCGGCAGCACGGTGAACATCAGCGTGAAGCCGGTGCCATAGAGCAAGGTCAGTCCGGCCAGGCCGCCCCAGCCCGCGGCGTTGGCGGGCAGGTGGAAACCGCCCTGCGCGCCCACCAGCGTGAGCGCCACCACGCCGGCAATCGCCATGGTGCTCGCGGTGCGCACGCGGCCGTCGACCTCGGCCGATTCGTGCTGCGTGAACACGAGGGCGAGGCCGAAGGTCGCGGCGGCCGCCAGCGCGAAGGCGACGCCAGCGCCGATGCGGGCCCACTGCCCCGAGGCACCCAGGCCGGAGGCTGCGCCGAACACGTCCAGCGCCAGCGCCAGGCCGACCAGGATCACCGGCATGGCCACCAGCATCGGCTTTTCCGGCTGCTTGCGGTACACGACGAAGGACCAGAAGGCCGTCCAGATCGGATAGGTGTTGAACGCCAGCAGCGCCAGTGCCACCGGCAGCCGCGCGACCGATGAATACAGGCACAGGCTCTGCACGCCGATCAGCAGCCCGATGATGGGCAGGTAGCGCTTGTTGCGCGCGGTGAAGCGCGGTCGCACGCCTTGCGTGGAGAAGATCGCCACCACCACCAGCGCGGTGATGAAGCTTCGAAACACCACCGCTGTCGCGACGTCGACGCCATTGTTGAAGGCGATGCGCGCCGACACGTGGTTCGCGCCCATGAGCAGGGCGATCAGCAGCAGCGTGGCAAACGCCGCGCCGCTGAGTGCGCGCACCGGCGCGGGGACGGCCGCCATGCCTAGTACAGGCCGCGGACGCGCGCGTGCAGGCGCGCCAGGCCGAGCAGCGCGTCCGTGAACGGCGTTGCGACGCCGGTCATCTGCCCCATCTCGCGCACTGCCCCCACCAGCGCATCCAGTTCCACCGGCTTGCCGGCTTCCACGTCCTGCAGCATCGATGTCTTGAAGGCACCCAGCTTGCGCGTGACCTGGTGCCGGTCTTCCGGCTGCTGCTCGATCGGGATGCCGATGCGCGCGCCGATCTCGCGCGCCTCCAGCATCACCGCGGAGATGAAGTTGCGCACCAACTCGTCGTCCATGATGCGGTCGGTGGTGGCGCCGGTCATCGCGCTGACCGGATTGACCGTCATGTTGCCCCACAGCTTGTACCAGGCGTCCTTCTGGATCTGGTCGGACACCGGCGCTTCGAAGCCCGCGCGCTCCAGCAGCGCCGCGAGTTCCTGCACGCGCTGCGTCTTCTCGCCCGAAGGCGCCCCGACGATCAGCTTGTTGCCCATGTGGTGCTGCACGAACCCGGGCTCGCGCAGCGCGCAGCTCGCGTGCACGACGCAGCCGACGATGTGCCGGGCCGGGATCGCCTCGGCGATCGCACCTTGCGGATCCACCGTCTCCAGGGTAGTGCCTGCATACGAGCCGCCGAAGCCCTGGAAGAACCACCACGGCACCCCGTTCATGGCGGTCAGCACCTGCGTGCCGGGGCCGATCAGGGGGCGGATCGCCTGCGCCACGTCGGCCATGGCGGGCGCCTTGACGGCGACCACCACGAGATCCTGAACCCCAAGTTCGGCAGGCGCCGCACTGGCCCGCACCGGCACGGCCAGCGTTTGCCCGCCGGTGGCCAGGCGCAGGCCCTGCGCACGCAGGTTCTCCAGCGTCGCACCGCGCGCGACCACGCTCACGTCGCACCCGGCGCGCGCCAGCTTCACGCCGATCCAGCCGCCGATGGAGCCGGCACCGTAGATGCAGACTCTCATTGCTTGTAGGAAGTCCCGTATTTCTGTTCCACCAGCCGCGTCATGGCGTCGAACACGTCGAGCCCGGCGCCGAAGCGCTGGTCGAACTGGAAGGAGTCCTGCGTCGTCTTCCTCGCCACCGCCTCGGGAATCGGGATGGCGCGGCCCAGCGCCGCCTGCGTCACCTGGATGTCGCAGGCGCGTTGCAGCGTCCACAGCCGCACGAAGGTCAGCGGCAGGGTGGGGCCCGCCG
This sequence comes from Ramlibacter sp., assembly GCA_036263715.1. Lineage (GTDB taxonomy): Bacteria > Pseudomonadota > Gammaproteobacteria > Burkholderiales > Burkholderiaceae_C > Ramlibacter. Next base: position 4,404 of record DATAGN010000063.1, on the reverse strand, counting down.
CCAGCAGGCCGTGGCTGCGCAGGATCATCAGCGGCTTGCGCCCCAGGCTCGCCAGCAGGCGCGGCGCTTCGTCGGCATGGATCGTGATGCCCTCGAAGTCGTGGTACGCGACCAGGTCGTGCAGCTGCGCGGAATAGAAGTTGTTCTGCGCCAGCCCGCCCTCGGTGCAGGCCACTGCCAGCCCGTTGGTCGTGTGCGTGTGCATCACGCAGTGCGCGTCCGGCACGCTGTCGTGGATGGCTGCATGGATGGTGAAGCCCGCGGGGTTCACCGGCCACGGGTTGTGCGCATCCAGCTTGTTGCCCTGCACGTCGATCTTGACCAGGTTGCTGGCGGTCACTTCCGAGTAATGCAGCCCGAAGGGGTTGATCAGGAAGTGCTTCTGCCCGCCGGTCACGCTGTCGGGCACGCGCACCGTGATGTGGTTGTAGATCATCTCGGCCCAGCCGAGCATGTCGAAGACGCGGTAGGCCGCGGCGAGCTGCACGCGCGCAGCCCACTCGTCCGGATGCATGGATTGTTTCAGTACTGCATTCATGCGGGCTCCTGGTTGGCTCCCTCTCCCCGACGGGGAGAGGGAGAAAAAATCAACCTTCGGCCGTGAAGCCGACCTGCTTGACGATCGGTGCCCACTTGGCGGTGTCGCGGCGCACCAGCTCGGTCAGCTCGCCCGGAGTCGAGGACATCGCCTCCAGCCCGAAGGTCGCCAGGCCATCGATCACTTCCTTGGACGCCAGCGCGTTCTTCATCGAGGCATTCAGGCGCGTCACCAGCTCGGGGCTGGCCTTGGCCGGCAGGAAGAAGGCGAACCACTCGCTGTGCGTGAGCGTCTGGAAGCCCTGTTCCGCGTAGGTCGGCACGTCCGGCGCGAAGCGGTTGCGGCGGCTGCCGGAGGTGGCGAGGATGCGGATCTTGCCCGTGGCCAGGTGCTGCGTCAGGTCGCCGATGGGGCCGGACACCGCGGTGATGTTGCCGCCCACCAGGTCCAGCATGGCCGGCTGCGTGCCGCGGTAGGCCGCATGCTTGAGTTCCACGCCGCCCACCTTGCCCAGGAGCGCGCCGATGAAGTGCGGTGTCGATCCGGCGGCGGGCGAGCCGAAGTTGCCGGCGGCCGGATTGGCTTTCACCCAGGCGACGAAGTCACCGACGCTGCGCACGGTCGCCGGCACCGTGGGGCCGACCGCCAGGCCGAAGTCGAACACGCAGCCCAGGCTCACCGGCGTCAGGTCCGCCAGCGGCTCGTACGGCAGCTTCTTGTAGATGTGCGGGTAGATCGTGAGGATCGAGGTCGGCGTCTGCAGGATCGTGGCGCCGTCCGGTGCGGCGGCCTTCACCGCGGTCACGGCGATCTGGCCGCCGGCGCCGGTGCGGTTCTCGACCACCGCCGTCTTGGCAAAGTCGCCTTGCAACTTCTGCGCGACGCGGCGGCAGATGGTGTCCGACGTACCGCCCGCGGCGAAGCCGGTGATGATCTTGGTGGTTTCGATCTGCGCCTGCGCGAACGCATCGCGGCCCACGGCGGCCAGCAGGGCGGCGGCGCCGGTCGATTGCAGGGCCTGGCGGCGGGTGATGGTCATGGTGTCGTCTCCTGGGTTGATAGGGTGTCAGGTCTCGTCGCGCAGCCAGACGACGCCGCCCGAATGGGTGACGGCGCCCTGGTGGCTGGGCCGTACGGTGGCGGCGTATTTTTCCAGCAAGCCGCCGCGCGGGCCGGGTCGCGGCGAAAGCGCCTGCAGTCGTGCCGCCACTTCCTCGGCGCCGAGCTCCACGCGGATGCTACGTGCATTCGGCCGGGCGTCGATGTGGATCCGGTCTCCGTTGCGCAAAGCGGCGATGGGGCCGCCGGCCGCGGCTTCGGGACCGGCATAGCCGATGCAGAGGCCGCGCGTGGCGCCGGAGAAGCGCCCGTCGGTGAGCAGGGCGACCTGGTCGCCCATGCCTTGCCCGTACAGCAAGGCGGTGATGCCCAGCATCTCGCGCATGCCGGGGCTGCCTTTGGGGCCTTCGTTGCGGATCACGATCACGTCGCCGGGTTCATAGCGGCGGTTCTGCACGGCCGCCTGCGCTTCTTCCTCGCACTCGAAGACGCGGGCCGGGCCGCTGTGCACCAGCGTCTGCAGGCCGGCGACCTTCAGCAGGGCGCCGTCGGGGCAGAGGTTGCCCTTCAGGACGGCCAGGCCGCCGTCGCGCGACAAGGCTTCCTCGACGCGGCGCACCACCTGGCCGTCGGGCGCCCTGGCGCCTTCGAGTTCCTCCGCCAGCGTCCGGCCGGTCCAGGTCAAGGCCTCGCCGTGCAGGAAGCCGTGGCGCAGGAGCTCGCGCAGGATCACCTGCGCGCCCCCGGCGTAGTAGACGTCCCGGGCCAGGTATTGCCCCCCGGGGCTCAGGTTGCCGATCAGGGGCGTGCGGGCGAAGACTTCGGCCACGTCGTCCAGGTGGAACCGGATGCCCGCTTCATGCGCGATGGCCGGCAGGTGCAAGGCCGCATTGGTGGAGCCGCCCGTGGCGGAAACCACGGCGCAGGCGTTCTCCAGCGCCTTGCGGGTGACGATGTCGCGCGGCAGCGGGGCCTCGCCCATCACCGCGGCCATCAATTGCCTTGCCGCGCGGCGCATCAGCGGTGCCCGCTCGCTGAACACCGCGGGCACCATCGAGGAGCCGATCGGCGCGAGGCCCAGCGCTTCGGACACCATGCCCATGGTGTTGGCGGTGAACTGGCCGGCGCAGGAGCCCGCAGTGGGCAGGCAGGCGTGGCTCATCACCTCCAGGTCCTCGGTGCTGGCGGAGCCGGCCAGCACCTTGCCGATGGTCTCGTAGGTGTTGACGACGTTCACGTCGCGGCCGTCCACCTGGCCCGGCAGCGCCGAGCCGCCGTGGACGAAGACGCCCGGCACGTTGCAGCGCACGATGCCCATCATCAACCCGGGCAGGTTCTTGTCGCAGGCGCCGATGGCGAAGATGCCGTCCCACTGGTGGCCGCGGGTGGACGCCTCGACGCTGTCGGCGATGAGTTCGCGCGAGATCAGCGAGAAGCGCATGCCCGAATGCGCCATGGTCAGGCCGTCCGACACGGACACCACCGGGCATTCGTGCGGCATGCCGCCCGCTGCATAGAGGCCGGTCTTGGCGTGCTGCGCCTGCTCGCGCAGGTTCGCATTGCACGGGCTCATCTCGCCGCCGGTGTGGAACACGCCGATGTGCGGGCGCGCGATCTCGTCGTCGTCCTGCCCGAGTCCCAGCAGGAAGCTGCGGGTGGTGGCGCGCACCAGCCCGTCGTAGATCGTCTGCGAGCGGAAGCGCCGCTTCGGCTGGTCGTCCATGGCTTCTAGTAGTTGCCCTTGGCCGGTGCGGCCGCCTGCGCCGCCCCCTTGAACTTCGCGGCCAGCGCGCTGGTGGACTTCACCATCAGGTTGCTGTCGGTCCCGACGGCGATGAAGTTCGCCCCCATCTCCACGTGCTTCTTCGCCAGCGTCTCGTCCAGCGTCAGGATGCCCACGGCCTTACCGGCGGCCTGGATGCGCCGGAAGGCGTCTTCGTGCAGCTTCTGCATTTCGGGATGCCAGGGATCGCCCACGTGGTCGAACGCGGCGGAGATGTCCGACGGGCCGATGAAGACGCCGTCGACGCCTTCCGTGTTGGCGATCGCGTCCAGGTTCTTCATGCCTTCACGCGTTTCCACCTGCACCAGCAGGCACACCTCCCGGTTGGCTTCCTTGGCGTAGTTCGCATTGCGGCCCCAGCCCGATGCGCGGGTCGCCGCCATGCCGCGGATGCCTTCGGGCGGATACCGCATGCAGCGCACCAGCTCGCGCGCCTGTTCCGCCGTATCGACCATGGGCACCAGGATGCTCTGGATGCCGACGTCGAGGTACTGCTTGATCAGCGCCTGGCCCACGTAGCCGTGGCCCATGGGAACGCGCGCGACGGTGCTCACGCCCGGGTAGGCCGCGATCACCTGCGACTGCTGCAGCAGGTTCATCGGGTCGTTGGGCGTGTGCTCCGCATCCAGCAGGATCCAGTCGAAGCCGGCGGCCGCGCAGATCTCGGTGTTCAGCGGGCCGAGCAGGCTGACCCACAACCCGTACTGGGTGCGCTTTTCGGCGATGGCCTTCTTGAACTGGTTGACCGGCGTTTTCATTCTTGTCTCCTACTTGTTGAACAACGGATGCAGCGTACTGTGTTTGCCGTCGTAGACCTGCCCCGGGCTTTCGTCGATCTGCAGCGTGATGCCGACGAGCTCCTTTTCGAACATGGGCGCGACGTGCTTCTTCACGACGTCCAGCAGCGTGTCGCCGGCGCGCTGCTTCACCGCTTCGCTGCGGCCGCCCGCCATGCGGATGTTGATGTACATGAAGCCGTAGTCGTCCCCGCTGTCGGCCACCGCGTAGTGCGCCGCCGGATAGG
>DATAGN010000062.1:0-3055 GCA_036263715.1 Ramlibacter sp. | reverse complement strand
GGTGGACGTGCTGTTCGCCGCCGGCGACCCGGTGGTGCCGGGTGCCGCGGCGTACAACGGCAGCTCGCTCGGAGCGGCAGGCTACGAGAAGGTGGCCGGCGGCAACCACGACGGCATGCACTTCTTCCCGCTGTCGGGCGTCGACCCGAACAAGGGCGGCCTGCTCGCGATCAACCACGAAGCACCGGACACCGACATCCTGTTCCCCGCCGGCTTCACCTACAACGCCAACACCGCAACGGCCGAACAGAAGAAGATCGCGCTGTCCTCCGTCGGCGTGTCGGTGATCGAAGTCGAGATGGTCAACGGCAAGTGGGCCGTCAAGCGCAACTCCACCTACAACCGCCGCTACACCGGCAACACCGTGTACGCGGTCAGCGGCCCGGCCGTGCCGCTGGTGGGCACCACGGTGGTGGGCACGCTGAACAACTGCGCCAGCGGCATGACGCCCTGGGGCACCTACCTCACCTGCGAGGAGACGACCGACAACTACCTCGACCCGACGCAGCCGGCCGTGGGCTACGGCTGGGTGCTGGAGATCGACCCGCAGGACCGCTTCCCCGCCACCAAGCGCACGGCGCTGGGCCGCTTCGACCACGAGAACACCGACTACATGGTGGATGCCGACGGCACCGTGGCGGTCTACATGGGTGACGACAGCACGCCGGGTTGCGTCTACAAGTTCGTGGCGTCCGCCAGGTACAACGCGAACGACCGCAACGCCAACCGCAACCTGCTGGACAGCGGCACGCTCTACGCGGCCAAGTTCAATGCGGACGGCACCGGCCAGTGGATCGAACTCACGCAAGGCAAGAACGGCCTCGTGCCCGGCGCGCGCGACCCGGGCAACTTCACCCAGTCGACCACCGCGCCTGCCCCGGTGATCGTCAACTTCAACACCCAGGCCGACGTGCTGGTGAACACGAAGGCCGCGGCGCGCGTGGCCGGCGCGACCCTGATGGACCGTCCCGAATGGGTGTCCGTGGGCCCGGACCGCAACATCTACATGACCTTCACCAACAACGGTGGGCGGCAGGTGGTGGACGCCGCGAATCCCCGCCCGAACAACTCGCACGGCCACATCATCCGCTGGGCGGAAGACGGCGGCACCGCGGCCGCGACGAGCTTCAAGTGGGTGATGTTCCTGATGGCGGGCGACCTGCGCCTGACCGCGGCCAACCTGAAGGGCAACATCAACGGCGACACCTTCTCCAGCCCCGACGGCATCGGCGTGGACCCCAAGGGGCGCCTGTGGGTGCAGACGGATGCCTCGACCAGCGCGGCGACGACCAGCACCTTCGGCAACAACGCGATGTACTACGTGGACCAGGCGACCAGGGCATCGCGCCGCTTCCTGGTGGGGCCGAACGGCTGCGAGATCACCGGCCTGACCTACACGCCGGACCTGACCACCTTCTTCATCAACATCCAGCACCCGGGCGCGCCTTGGCCGTCGAACGTGCAGGGCAATTCCCTGCCCGCCCGCTCCGCGACGATCGTGGTGCGTCGCACGGATGGGAAGCCGGTCGGGGCTTGAGGTAGAGGCGCCCTGCGGCATGTGAACGCAGAGGGCGCAGAGGTTACGCAGAGGACGCAGAGAAAACCTTTCATGGGTTTCCTTTTGCGTCCTCTGCGTACCTTTGCGTCCTCTGCGTTCCTCCTCTTTGCGAGGCGCTACCTCGGCCAAAGCACCCACAGCGCCAGCGGCTGCTTCAGCCGGCCTGCCGTTTCCCCGGCGGCGTCGCCCCAGCCGACGAAGAAGTCCGCGCGAACGGCGCCGACGATGGCACTGCCGGTGTCCTGCGCCAGGACCAGGCGGTTCATGGCCAACAAGGGCCCCGGCGTCGACAGCCACACCGGCGTGCCATAGGGGATGCTCTCGCGGTCTACGGCGATCGAGCGGCCCGGCGTCAAGGGAACGCCTTGCGCGCCGCGCGGACCGAAGCCCGCATCGAACTCCGACAAGGGCTCCTCGCGGAAGAACACCAGCCGCGGATTCACCCACAGCATCTCCTGCACGCGCTGCGGATTCGCGCGCGCCCACGCCTTGATCCCCGGCCACGTCGCGTCGCGCAGCAGCCCCTGCTGCAGCAGCCAGCTGCCCACGCTGCGGTACGGTTGTTCATTGCTGCCGGCGAAGGCGAGGCGCACGCTGCTCACGCGGCCATCGGGCTCGGTGATGCGCACCCGCCCCGAGCCCTGGATCTGCAGCGACAAGGCGTCCAGCGGGTCGGCGACGTACGCGATCTCGCGCCCGCGCAGCGCCGCGCGCGCGGCCGGCGAGGTGTCGGCTTCCTGGCGCGTGTACCAGGGCCGGCGCGCCGCGAGATCGGCGGGTGGCCGGTACAGCGGCACCTGCTGCGTGGGCGTGGGCACACGGGACGCGTCCAGCAGCGGCTCGTAGTAGCCCGTGAGGAGCGACTCGGCGCCGGGCTGCAGCGGCTCGACACGGTACGGCTGCAGGCGCTGCATCATCCAGGCGCGCTGCTCTTCGCCGCTGGCGATGGACATGCGGCGCACTTCGGGGCACACCGCGGCCTGCGGCCCCTGCACCCGCTCGCAGCTGCGGATCCAGGCGTTCCAGGCTTCGTGCAGTGCGTCCTCGTTGAAGCCGGGCAGCTCCGACCAGCGCACCGGAACCCAGCGGCTCTTGCCTTGCTGCAGCGCGCCGGGCAGCGGCGCCGCGTCGCTGGGCGCCTGCGGCGCGCGCGCAGGCGCGGTGGCCGTGGCCGGTCGCGCCGGCACGGTCGCCGGCTCGGGCGGCAGGGGCACGGAGGTGCAGGCGGCGAGCGTTCCTACAATGGCGGTGAATGTCAGGACCCGGAACATGCTGCTGATTCTGCTGGAGGCGCTGGGCGCGCTGTTGCTGCTGGTGTTCATCGTCTGGTGGACGATGTTCTCGGGGCGCAAGGGCGGCGAGCCGCCGCGTGACGACGAGAAACCCTGAAGATCCAATTCAGGACGCAGAAGTCGCAAAAGGGGAGAAAGGACGCAGAAAAGACTCAATGAATTTTTTGCGTCTTCTGCGCAACCTTTGCGTCCTCTGCGTCCGGTT
>DATAGN010000061.1:0-2240 GCA_036263715.1 Ramlibacter sp. | reverse complement strand
AGTCGCTCGACTGCCTGGCTCCTTTCGGCCTGATGGCCAGCTTCGGCAATGCGTCGGGGCCGGTTCCGCCGTTCGCGCCCGGCCTGCTGGGCAACAAGGGGTCCCTCTACGTCACGCGCCAGACGCTGTTCACCCACATCGCCACGCGCGAAGGCAACCAGCAGATGGCCGACGACCTGTTCGACGTCGTCACCAGCGGCAAGGTCAAGATCCGGATCGACCAGCGCTTCCCGCTGGCGCAGGTGCGCGAGGCGCACAAGGCGCTGGAGGCGCGCAAGACCACCGGCAGCACCATCCTGACCATTTGACCGCGCCGCAGCCGGACATCCTCGCCCTCGGCGAGCCCATGGTTGAATTCAACCAGACGGGCGAGGGCGGCGGGCGCCTCTACCTGCAGGGATTCGGGGGCGACACCTCCAACGCCGCCATCGCAGCGGCGCGCCAGGGCGCGCGCGTCGGCTACGTGTCCGCGGTCGGTGACGACGTCTACGGACGGATGCTGCGCGAACTGTGGCGGGGCGAAGGCGTCGACCACGCATCGGTGCGCACCGATCCGGAGGCGTTCACGGCCGTGTACTTCGTCACCCACGACGCCGCCGGCCACCATTTCAGTTTCTTCCGCCGGGGCTCGGCCGCCAGCCGCATGACGCCGCAGGGCCTGCCGCGCGAGCGCATCGCCTCCGCGCGCATCCTGCACCTGTCCGGAATTTCCGCCGCGATTTCGCAGAGCGCCCGCGAGACCTGCTTCGCGGCCATCGACATCGCGCGGGCAGCTGGCGTGCAGGTGTCCTTCGACACCAACCTGCGGCTGAAGCTGTGGCCGCTCGAGCAGGCGCGGGAAGTGATGCGCGAGCTGATCGCACGGTGCGACATCTGCCTTCCCAGCCGGGAGGATGTGCAGGCGATCAGCGGCCTGGACGATGCGGACGCCCTGGCCGACTTCTGCCTGCAGCTCGGGGCGAAGGTCGTCGCGCTGAAGCTGGGCGCGCAAGGGGCGCTCGTCACCGACGGAACGCAGCGCTGGCGCCTGCCGCCGCACCGCTGCATGCCCGTCGATGCGACCGGCGCCGGCGACACCTTTGGCGGCACGCTGCTCGCCCGGCTGGTTGCCGGCGACCGCCTCCACGCAGCAGCGCGCCATGCGGTGGTCGCAGCCGCGCTGTCGACCGAAGGCTATGGCGCGGTGGAGCCGATCCCGCGCGCGGAGCAGGTGCTCGCTGCGCTGCGCTCGTACCCAGGCTGACGCACGCCGACCGTTCGTGGCTGAGGTATGCCCTCCTACAAGACCATGGCTTGGGCGCTTTCAGCTGCGCCAGGAGGCCCACCCTAGAGTCACGCTCCATAAGGCGGGCCGCCACGGCCCCACCTGGAGAAAAGAATGACGTTTCGCGCCTTCATCGTCGAGGACAGCTCGACGATCCGGGACAACCTGATCGAGACCCTCAAGGAACTTGCCCACTTCGAGCCCGTCGGCACCGCCGAAACCGAGCACGACGCGAAACGGTGGCTGACGACGAACGACTGGGACCTGTGCATCATCGACCTGTTCCTGCGCGAAGGCAGCGGCCTGAACGTGCTGGAGTCCGTGCGCGGCAAGCGCAAGCCGGGCCAGAAGTTCGTCGTGCTCAGCAACCATTCCTCGCGCGACGTGCGCTGGCGCTGCAAGCAACTGGGCGCCGACGCCTGCTTCGACAAGTCGACCGAACTGGAAGCGCTGGTGGAGTACTGCAGCAGGCTGCGCGAGCAGGTGCAGGCGCAGGACGCGCCCGCCGCTACAAAGCCCGCGACGGTTCTTCCGGCAGCACCTGCCTGAAGCGGCTCGGCGCCAGGGCGCCGGCGGAGTCGAGGATCGGGTAGGCGATCGAGCAGATGTGCGAGTTGATCCGCTTTAGGTCGCTGATCAGGTCGAGGTGCAGCGAACTCGTTTCGATGCTCTGCACCGTGTTCTCGGTCAGGCGCGTGAGGTGCGTGCCGGCATAGGCGCGCTCCAGGTCGCGAAAGCGCGCCTTCTCTTCGAGCAGCTTCTGCGCGTCGCGCACCGAGCCGTTCAGGAACACGCTCATCCCGAGCCGCAGGTTGTCGATCAGGCGGGCATGCAGCTCGCAGATCTCCGCCATCCCCGCATCGGAGAAGTTGCGTGACTTCTTGATCTTCTTGTCCTCGATGTCGATCAGGATGCGCTCGATGATGTCGCCGATCTGCTCCATGTTGATCGTGAAGCTGATGATGTCGGTCCAGCG
>DATAGN010000060.1:0-5426 GCA_036263715.1 Ramlibacter sp. | reverse complement strand
CCACGACGTAGGTCGGCGGTGAGCGCGCAGCCGAACCCCGACGCGTTCCACCTCACGCCTTCCTTGACGCGCGACCCTTCTCCGCCAGGCTCGCATCGATCAGCGCATCCGCCATCCACAGCAGCATCTTGCCGATCTCCTTCTCGCCCATCCCCCACATGTCCTTGAGGATGGCGTAGGCCTCGATGCCGAACAGCACCGACAGGCCCTTGTGCAGGCGCTCGCGGGCAGCCGCCGACAGCTCGCCCTTCATCGGCTCCAGCGCGTGCTCCAGGATCCGCACGCGGTGGCCGCGCCGATAGGGCTCCTCCTCCAGCAAGCCGGCGCGCTGCAGCGCCCACTGCTCCAGCGCGAGCTGGCAGGCCGCGCGCAGCTGCGGCTCGAAATCGTGGAAGCGCGGCACCGTGGTGTTGAACAGCGAATGCACGCGCGTGCGCGCATCGGGCGCGGTCTGCTCCAGCTCGCGCACGGGCCCGAGCGATGCATCGACCACGCTGGTGATCAGCGCACTGCGGCTCGGGAAGTAGCGGTAGGCGGTCGCGCGCGAGACGTTGGAGCGCACCGCGACTTCGGCGATCGAGGGGATGTGGCCGGACTGCTGGATCAACTCCATCGCGGTGTCCAGCAGCAACTTGAAGGTGGAGGCGCGCACGCCGCTGCTGGGCGGAGGCGGGGATTGGGTCGGCTTCAGGCGGGGTCGGGGCAAGGGTAACTCCGGGGGGCTGCTTCGCATTTTCCTTGTTGCCGATGCACGGACCTTGTGCATAAGATGCCGCGGTGCTTTTGAGACAGGCGTCTCATTGTGGTCATGGTGTCTCACCATCGTCCGGAGCGCAAGTCGAACGATGGCAAGAGGAGGAGACAGCCTTTGCCCCTGCACCTGATCGAGAGAGTCGCCGTCGAAGAGGACGGCGAGGGCGACGCAGTCGTCTGCCTGCACGGGCTGGGCGGCAGCTCCAACACCTGGACGCCGCTCATGCCGGCGCTCACCGGCTACCGCGTGATCCGTCCGGACCTCCCGGGCAGCGGCCGCTCCGGCGCCACGGGTGGCGCGCTCACCATCGAGAAGCTCGCCGAATGCGTCGCCACCCTCTGCGCACGCCTGAACGTGAGCCGCGCGCACATCCTCGGCCACTCCATGGGGACGATCGTCGCGCAGCACCTCGCGGTCGCGCAACCGCGCCTGGTGCGCAGCCTTTCCCTGTTCGGCCCCCTGGTCGCACCTCCGGACCATGCGCGCGCCAACATCGCCGCTCGTGGCGAGAAGGCGCGCAGCGAAGGCGTGCGCGGCATGCACGACATCGCGCTGGCCCTGGTCAACGCCTCCACCTCCGCGGACACGCGCGAGCGCCAGCCGGTCGCCACCGCGTACGTGCGCGAAAGCCTGATGCGGCAGGACCCCGAAGGCTACGCGCGCAGTTGCGCGGCGCTCGCTGGCACCGTGCCCGCTGCCGTCGAAAAGATCGAAGCCCCCGTGCTGCTGGTGACCGGTGACGAAGACGTCGTCGCCCCGCCGCAGTCCGTGCGTGCCATGGCCGAGCGGCTGGCCAACGCCCGCGGCGTGCGCACCGTGATCCTCCATCGCTGCGGCCACTGGACGCCGGTCGAACGCGCCGAGGACTGCGCGCGCGAACTGCGCAGCTTCCTGCCCGCGCAGCGCTGAACCCCAAAGGAAACTCCATGGCCGACGTGCTGTTCACCAACGCGCGCATCTTCGACGGCTCCGGCGACACGCCCTTCCGCGGCGAGGTGCTGGTCCAAGGCAACCGCATCACCCGGGTCACGAAATCCGGCACGGGCTCCCGCGCGCCGCAGGTCGGCGGCGTGACCATGGTCGATGCGGCCGGCGCCTTCCTCATGCCCGGCATGGTGGAGTCGCACACGCACTTCGCCTGGAACGACCAGCCCACCCTGGATTCCATCCAGCGCATGCCGCCGGAGGAACACATCCTCTGGTGCGCGCAGATCGCGAAGCGCTACCTGGACATGGGATGGACCTCCTGCGTCGGCGCCGCCACCGCCAAGCCGCGCCTCGACGTCGTGATCCGCAATGCGATCAACGACGGCACCATCGTCGGCCCGCGCTACCTGGCCGCCAGCCAGGAGATCACCGTGCCGGGTGGCCTGGGCGACACGACGCAGCCGCACCTGCCGCAGCACGAGTTCGCCTTCGGCGCCATCGTCAACGGCGCCGACGAGATGCGCCGTTGCGTGCGCATGTTCGCCAAGTACGGCGTCGACTCCGTGAAGATCAATTTGTCGGGCGAGTCGATCACCGGCTTTCCCAGCGAAGGCTCGCAGTTCACCGAGGAAGAAGTGGCCGCCTGCGTCAACGAGGCGCACAACTGGGGCAAGCGGGTCGCCGCGCACGCGCGCTCGACCAAGTCGATCAAGCGCTGCCTGAAGTACGGCATCGAGGTGATCTACCACGCCAGCTTCGCGGACGAGGAGGCGCTGGACCTGCTGGAAGAACGCAAGAAGCAGCACTTCATCGCGCCCGGCCTCGCCTGGTTGATCAATACCTGCCACAACGCCAGCGACTACGGGATCACCCCGCAGGTGGCGCGCGGCATGGGCTACTTCCGCGAGCTGGAGGCAGCGATCGAGACGATGAAGGCGCTGCGCCGGCGCGACGTGCGCATCCTCCCCGGCGGCGACTACGGCTTCGCCTGGACGCCGCACGGCACCAACGCCAAGGACCTGGAGTACTTCGTCAAGCACGTGGGCATGTCCACCACCGAGGCGCTGCTCTCGGCCACGTCCTGGGGCGCGCCGATGATGAAGATGAAGGGCCAGATCGGCGAGATCCGCGAGGGCTGCCTGGCCGACATCCTGCTGGTCGACGGCGACCCGCTGGAAGACATCGCCGTGCTGCAGGACAAGCGCCGCATCCTGGCGGTGATGAAGGACGGCGCGTTCCACCGCGCCCCGCCGCTGCGCCGCGATGCGCGCACCGAGATGACCCGCTGGGCCGCCTGAAGGAGTAGCGACGATGGATAGCGTCCTGTTCACCAACGTTCGCGTGCTCGAGGGGCCGGTCAACGTCTCGCCCTACCTGGGCAGCGTGCTCGTCGAAGGCAACCGCATCAAGCGCATCACCCGCTCCGGCGGCTCGGTCAGCAGCGGGCCCGCCACCGTGATCGACGCCGCCGGCGCCACACTGATGCCCGGCATGTGCGAGGCGCACACGCACTTCTCCTGGAACGACGCGGCCACGCTGAGCGCCATCCAGACCATGCCGCTCGAAGAGCACGTGCTGTGGTGCGCCAAGGTGGCCAAGCGCTATCTCGAAGCAGGCTTCACCTCCTGCGTCGGCGCCGCTTGCGCCAAGCCGCGCCTGGACGTGGTGATCCGCAATGCGATCAACAGCGGCCAGATCCCCGGGCCGCGGTATCTCGCCGCCAGCCAGGAGATCACGGTGCCCGGCGGCCTGGGTGACGAGACCCTGCCGCACCTGCCCTTCCCCGAGTTCAGCTTCGGCGTGAACGTCAACAGCGCCGACGAAATGCGCAAGGCGGTGCGCATGTTCCTGAAGTACGGCGTCGACTCGATCAAGCTCAATCTCTCGGGCGACAACTTCACGCCCGATTCTCCGGCGGACACGACGTGGATGTCCGACGCCGAAGTCGCCGCTGCAATGGACGAGGTCCGCGTGCGCGGCAAGCGCGGCACGGCGCATGCGCGCTCCGCCGCCTCCGTCAAGCAGGCGCTGCGCCACGGCATCGACGTGATCTACCACGCGAGCTTCACCGACGAAGAGACGCTGGACATGCTGGAAGCCGCGAAGTCGCGCGTCTTCGTCGCACCCGGTATCGCGATCCTCTACGCGATGCTGCACGAGGCCGAGCCCTACGGCATCACGCACCAGAAGGCCGTGGAGATGGGCTACCAGATCGAATGGGACGCGGCGCTGGAGTCCCTGCGTGCCATGCACAAGCGCGGCGTGCGCGTCCTCTTCGGCGGCGACTACGGCTTCGCCTTCACGCCGCACTGCCAGAACGCGCGGGACCTGGAGTTCTTCGTCAAGTACCTGGGCTTCACGCCGGCCGAGGCGATCCGCTGTGCCACGGTCTACGGCGGCGAGATCATGATGCGCGGACACGAGCTGGGCCAGGTGAAGGAAGGCTACCTGGCCGACCTGCTGCTGGTGGACGGCGATCCGCTGGCCAACATCTCGATCCTGCGCGATCCCAAGAGGATCCTGGCGGTGATGAAGGACGGCCAGTTCGCCAAGAGTCCTGAAATGGAAGCCGAGCGCGAGATGAGGTGGGCGGCATGAGCCTTGTCGCCGTCACCCCCGCGCAGGCGGGGGCCCAGGGCTCCCTCTCCCGCCGCCCCTTTTCCTGGCGCGCCGCCCTCCCCTGGCTGCTCATCGGCCTGCCGATCCTCGTCCTGTCCATCTGGGGCCTGGTCGACAACACCCGCCTCTTCCTCATCACCTTCCTCAACGGCCTGACGCTCGCCTCGCTCTACTTCATCGTCGCGAGCGGCTTCACGCTGGTGTTCGGCCTGATGCGCAACGTGAACCTGGCGCACGGCTCGCTGTACCTGCTGGGCGGCTACATCGGCTTCATCGTCGCGGAGAAGACCGGCATCTGGCTCCTGGGCATTGGTGCGGGCTTCGCGGTCGCGGCGCTCGCCGGCCTCTTGCTGCAGGTGCTGGTGCTGCGCCACATGCAGGGCCAGGACCTGCGCCAGACCATGGTGACGATCGGCCTGTCGGTGGTGGTCGCCGACCTGCTGATCTGGATCTTCACCGCGCAGGTCCACCAGATGGAAGCGCCGGCCTGGCTGCAGGGTCCTATCCGCGGCATCCCGATCATCAACGCGTACTCGGCGTATCGGCTCAGCCTGCTCGGCATGGGCATCGCCATCGGCGTCGGCCTGTGGCTGCTGCTCAATCGCACCCGCGTCGGCATGATGATCCGCGCCGGCGTCGACGACCGCGCGATGCTTTCCGCCGCCGGGTTCAACGTGAACCTGGTGTTCGCGATCACCTTCGCGCTGGGCGCCGGGCTGGCCGGCCTGGGCGGCGTGATCGGCGCGGTGGAACTGTCGATGGTACCGGGCGAGGACACGCGCCTGCTGCTCGCTTCGCTCATCGTCGTGATCGTCGGCGGCATGGGCAGCGTGGTCGGTGCTGCGCTCGGGGCGGTGATCCTCGGGCTGGCGGAGACCTATGGCCTGGCCTATGCGCCGACGTACAGCGTGGTGTTCACCTTCGTGATCCTGGTGCTGGTGCTGGCCTTCCGGCCGCGCGGGTTGCTGGGGAGGGCGGCATGAGCGCGGCGAAGTGGCGCAAGGCGATGAACGTTCCCGCCGGGGATGGCGAATGGCGGGGTTCGCCTGCGGGCTCACCCCGCCCTACGGCAAATGACGTGCATCCGGTAGGTCGGGGTGAGCGCGCAGCCGAACCCCGACGCCCG
>DATAGN010000059.1:0-11351 GCA_036263715.1 Ramlibacter sp. | reverse complement strand
GCCAACCCGGGCAAGCTGAATTACGCCTCGCTGGGCGTGGGCAACATCCACCACCTGATGCTCGAAGCGCTCAAGCGCCAGACCGGCACGGACATGGCGCATGTTCCGTACAAAGGTTACGCCCAGGCCATCCAGGACGTGCTGGCCAATCGCGCCCAGCTGGTGTCCGGCGGCATCGGCGGGCCGGTGATCGAGCACCTGCGCACCGGCACGCTCAAGGGCCTGGCGGTCACCGGCACCAGCCGCAGCCCGCTGATCCCGAACGTGCCCACCTTCGCGGAACTGGGCCTGCCGAACCTGCAGCCCAAGGTGCACTTCATCCTGGTCGGCCCCGGCGGCATGCCGGCGCCGCTGGTGGAGCGCATCAACACCACGGTCGCGCGCATCCTGCGTACGCCCGAATTCCAGCAGACCGTGCTGGCGCCCAACGGGCTGGACCCGCTCGGGCAGAACGCTGCGGCGCTGGACGCCGGCTTGCGCCGGTCGCGCGATGCCTATGCGCCGCTGGTCAAGGAAGTCGGCGTGGTGCTGGATTGAAACCCGTGAACAACAGGAGCAAGAGCATGCAATTCGAATCCAAGACGGCCGGCGTGCAGCGCCGCCAGGTCCTCCTGGCCGCAGCCGGCACGGTTGCCGCTGGCGTTGCGCCCGGCGTTTTCGCGCAGGCACGCAGCCTCGCCTCCGGGCCCGCACGCATCGTCGTGCCCTTCACGCCCGGCACCACGCCCGACCTGTGCGCGCGCCTCATCGCACCGGCGATGGCCAAGCGGCTCGGGCAGAACGTGATCGTGGAGAACCGACCCGGTGCGAGCGGCATCATCGGCATGGAAAGCGTGGCCAAGGCGGCGCCGGACGGCACCACCGTGATGCTCACGTCGAACACCACGCTGACGCTGCCTTTCTTCTACCAGAAGATGAGCTTCGACGTGCTCCAGAGCTTCACCGCGCTGGGCATGCTGGGCAACTCCAACTTCGCCCTGGTGGCCCACCCTTCCTTCCCGGCCAACACGCCGCGCGAACTGATCGCCTACGTGAAGGCGCGCCCCGACCAGGTGGACTACGCGTCGCCCGGCAAGGGCACGCTGCACCACCTGTGCATGGAGAAGATCGCGCACGACGCCGGTCTGAAGATGCGCCACATCCCGTACAAGGGCACCGCCGGCGCGATGACCGACATCGTCGGCGGCCAGGTCAAGCTGATGGTGCTGCCGCTGCACATCGCCGCCGGCCTGCAGGCGGACAACAAGCTCAAGATCATCGGCGCCACGCGCAAGGAGCGCGACCCCGCCTTCCCGCGCGTGCCCACGCTGCACGAGGGCGGCATCACCGGCTTCGACGAGGAAGGCTGGTACGGCCTGTGGGGTCCCCGGGGCATGCCCGCGGACCTCGTCGCGCTGTACAACGCCTCGCTGCGCGATGCGCTCGCCATTCCAGAGTCCAAGGTCACCCTCGACAAGCAGGGCGTGGCCGTCACCCCCAGTGCGCCCGAGGAACTGCGCAAGATCGCCCAGGCCGAACACGACCGCTGGGGCCGCGTGATCAAGGAAGCCAACATCCAGGCCGAGTGAGCCTGCCCTCCTCCCCTTTTCAAGCCATGACCACACCTGCTCCCGCGAAGCGGCCCGCCGCCGTTCCCTACAAGCGCATCGCCACCGAGGAGGCCTTCGCGCCGCCCGAGATGCTGAAGATGTACGAGCGCCTGATCGCGAAAGGCATCGACGATCCCGGCTTCACGGACCTCTGGGGCTTCCACATCAAGAGCACCGCCGGCCGCCCGAAGTTCATCCGCGACTGCGTCACCGAGATCGGCGACACGCGCATCCGGCACATGGACGAATCGGGCATCGACGTCCAGGTGCTGTCGCTCACCTCGCCCGGCGTGCAGGTCCTCGACAAGGAAGACGCCGTGGCCTACCTGCCGCAGGCCAACGACTACCTGGCCGACGCGATGAAGAAGTATCCGGGGCGCTTCGTCGGCCTCGCCGCCATCGCGCCGCAGGACCCGCAGTTCTCCGCGCGCGAGATCGAACGCTGCGTCAACAAGCTGGGCTTCCGCGGCGTGATCCTCAACTCGCACACGCGCGGCGAGTACATGTCGGACCCCAAGTTCTGGGACATCTTCGCCGCCGCCGAAGCGCTGGACGTGCCGATCTACCTGCACCCGAACACGATGCCGCCGAAGATGGTGCAGCCCTTCCAGGAAGTCGGGCTCGAAGGCGCGGTGTTCGGTTTCGGCGTCGAGACCGCGTTGCACGCGCTGCGCATCATCACCTCGGGCGCCTTCGACAAATTCCCCAGGCTGCAGATGATCCTCGGCCACATGGGCGAGGCACTGCCCTACTGGGGGTACCGCCTCGACTACATGCACTACGCGACCGCGGCCGCGAACCGCTACCCGAACCTGAAGGTGCTGCCGCGCAAGGTGACCGACTACCTGCGCGACAACTTCCACATCACCAACAGCGGCGTGGCCTGGGAGCCGGCGATCCGCTTCGCCCAGGAGTTCATGGGCGAAGACCGGGTGCTGTACGCGATGGACTATCCCTACCAGTACGTGATCGACGAGGTGATCGCGCTGGACAACATGGACATGGCCCCGGCGGTGAAGAAGAAGTTCTTCCAGACCAACGCCGAGAACCTGTTCAAGTTCAAGGCGGAGTGACGGTGTTGGCGCAGGGCGTGCAGCTGTTGCGCGCTTGCGCTGCCTGTCAGGCGATGCGGAACAGCACGGCGTCGCTGTTGGCCGCTGCCCGCTGGTAGAAGGCCTTCAGCCCCTGCACCGCGGCGACCACCTCGTCGGGCGTCGCTTCCATGAGCGCGCTTTCGCAGCGCGTTCGCAGCTCGGGCTCGGCCAGGGCGGCGAGCCTGGCCGCCGTTGTCTGCACCTCGGCGGAATACGAATACCCGACCATCGAAGGGATGGCGTCGGTCTGCGCCGCGCCGCATGCGGCCTCGGCCTGCAGCACCTGGCTCAACTCGTACCAGACGCGGATCGCCTCCACGTGCGTCTCGCGCGGCTGCTCGCCGCCGGACGGGTGCAGGAAAGCCGCGTGTGCGAGCTCTCCCGCGAGAAGCCGCTTCAGCTGGTCGTCGGACATGGCGTAGAACCCACCGTCGTTGCCCATGCTCTCTCCTCCTCGGTGCAGCTCGCCGGCTGCGCGTGTGCTGGGCAATATAGGACGGCGTTCGTGCGGCGGCCAAGCGCGCTTGCGCACCGAAACACGGTCGGTGGGGCAAACGGCACGGGCCGCACCGTTCGTCCCAGCGCGCGAACCGGTCAGCCGCGCCTGCGTCGCAGGAAGGCGACCGCGAGCAGCGCCAGCGCAACGCCAGCCGCGAATGCAATGCCTGCTTCGGCCAGCGGCGGTGCAGGGGGCGCGGCAGGTGGTGGCGCGAACAACGCACGCCACTCGGGCAGGCTGACCTGCGTCATCTGCGCCGCCTGCGGCAGGCCGTAGACGCAGATCTCGCCGCCCGGCAGCTTGCAAAAACGTTCGGCCGGGCACTGCTTCAGGATCTCCTGCGGCGCGCCCTCGCCGCATTTCGCGCCGGTGCTGCGCAGCACCTGCAGCGTCACCTCGGGATGCTTCGTCAGTTGCTCGGGCATCGCTCTCACTCCTTGCGAACGGCGGCGCCTGCAGCTGGCGCGATGTCGAAGTGCAGCACGTCCTCGCGCACGCCCAGCTTCGTGTACAGCGCGATTGCCGGATCGTCGCCGTGGTCCGCCTGCACGAACATCACGTAGATGTCGCGTTCGGTGCAAAGCTGCTGCAGCCGCCGGATCATCGCGGTCGCGACGCCGCGGCGACGGTGCGCCGCGTCGACGGCGAGATCGTAGATATAGAGTTCGGAGCGGGCCTGTTCGAATTTCGGCAGCACGTAGGCCGCGAGGCCCCCGATCACCGCCTCGCCCTCCATGGCCGCGATCGCCACGAAGGTGTCGCTGGCCAGCAGGCGCTGCAGGTACGCGTCGTCCGGCTGCTGCGCCGTGTAGGTGGGCACGTCTTCGAACGCCGTGCCGAACATCGCCAGCATGGCGCGCAAGGCGGCGATGTCTTCGGCAGCGAGGACGCGGGCGTGCATGGTCACTTCAACAAGGCCACCGCCGCCGAGAAGGTCAGGAAGGCCGCCGCGGTGGTCAGCAGGATGATGCGCGCAATGCGCCCGGTGTCGGCGCCAAACCTCTCCGCCAGCAGGGACACGTTGCTGGCACTCGGCAGGGCCGCAACCAGCACCATCACGTGCAGCGTGAAGGGATCGAGCGGCAAGCCGGCGGCACGCGCCGCGGTGCCGACGCCCCATACCAGCAGGGGATGCAGCACCAGCTTGACCAGCGACACCGGCACGAAGTCGCGCGCGGGCAGCGGCCCGTGCTCGCCCTGCGCGCTCACGAACTGCGAGCGGGCCAGCACCGCGCCGATCGTGAACAGGGCCACCGGCGACGCCGCATCCGCCAGCAGCCCGATGGTGTTCATCACCGGGGTCACCGGCTTCCACTGCAGCGCCGAGGACAGGCCGCCCAGCAGGATCGCCCAGGGCATCGGATTGAGCGCGACGCCCTTCAGCGCCTTCTTCGCCGCCTCGGAAGCGCCGTGTTCGTCGGCGCTGTCCAGGCGCGACAGCGCGATGCACAGCGAACTGGTGATCACCAGGTCGATCAGGATGGTCAGGATCGCGGGGCCTGCCGCCCGCGCGCCGAGCAGCGCCACCAGCAGCGGCACGCCCATGAAGCCGGTGTTCGGGAAGGCGGCAACCAGCGCGCCGAAGGACGCATCGTTCCAGCGAATCCGCGCATTCATGCTGAATTTCACGGTTCCCGCCACCACCAGCAAGGCGCAAGCCAGCCAGGTGAGCACCGCCGTGGGGTCGAGCATCTGCGCGATGGGCGTGCTGGCGCCGAAGCGGTACAGCATGCAGGGCAGCGCGAAGAACAGGACGAAGGTGTTGAGCCCGCCGATCGCCTCGAAAGGCAGCATCCGCCGGCGCGCGGCGATGTAGCCCGCGAGCACCAGCGCGAAGAAGGGGAAGGTGACCAGGAGGACGTCTAGCACGGGGGTATTGTCGATGCAACCCAACACCGCCCGGCCGCCCCGGATTCCCGCCTGCGACGGCAAGGACGACGGCGCCCGCCCTTATCATCTGCCGCTGTTCTCCCTGCAGTACCCTCCCCCTCGATGTCCGGCCTCAACCTCGCCCAGCAAGAAGCGGTCAATTTCATGCACGGGCCCTGCCTCGTGCTGGCCGGCGCCGGGTCCGGCAAGACCCGCGTCATCACGCACAAGATCGCGCGCCTGATCCAGACCGGCGTGGAGGCCAAGCGCATCGCCGCCATCACCTTCACCAACAAGGCCGCCGCCGAAATGCGCGAGCGCGCCAAGTCGCTGGTGGGCCGCGAAGCCAAGGAGGTGCTGATCTGCACCTTCCATGCGCTGGGAGTGCGCATGATGCGGCAGGACGGCAGCGTGCTGGGCCTCAAGCCCCAGTTCTCCATCCTGGACACCGACGACGTGACCAGCATCCTCAAGGATGCCGGCGGAACCACCGACGCGGGCACCGCCCGCCAGTGGCAGTGGACCATCAGCGCCTGGAAGAACGCGGGCCTCAACGCTGGCGACGCGCTGGCGCAGGCCAAGGACGACAACGAACGGATGATCGCCACGATCATGGCGCGCTACGAGGAGAGGCTCTCGGCGTACCAGAGCGTCGACTTCGACGACCTGATCGGCATGCCGCTGAAGCTGCTGCGCGACTTCCCCGAGGTGCGCGAGAAGTGGCAGCAGGCGCTGGGCCACGTCCTCGTCGACGAATACCAGGACACGAATGCCACGCAGTACGAACTGCTCAAGCTGCTGGTGGGCGAGCGCGGCCGCTTCACCGCGGTGGGCGACGACGACCAGTCGATCTACGGCTGGCGCGGCGCAACCCTGGACAACCTGCGCCGGCTGCCGCAGGAGTACCCGAACCTCAAGGTGGTGAAGCTGGAGCAGAACTACCGCTCCACCAGCGCCATCCTTCGCGCGGCCAACAACGTGATCCAGCCGAACCCCAAGCTGTTCCCGAAGACGCTGTTCTCGGAACTCGGCGAAGGCGAGCCGGTGCGCGTGGTCGACTGCGACAACGAGGAGCACGAGGCCGAGCGCGCGGTGGCGCGCATCCAGTCGATCCGCGCCAACGGCGTGCAC
Source organism: Ramlibacter sp. (assembly GCA_036263715.1). Taxonomy (GTDB): domain Bacteria; phylum Pseudomonadota; class Gammaproteobacteria; order Burkholderiales; family Burkholderiaceae_C; genus Ramlibacter. Next base: position 5,169 of record DATAGN010000059.1, on the reverse strand, counting down.
AAGGACTGGAAGGACTTCGCCATCCTGTACCGCGCCAACCATCAGGCCCGCGTGCTGGAGCAGGCGCTGCGCAAGGCGCAGATCCCGTACAAGGTCTCCGGCGGCCAGAGCTTTTTCGACCGCGCGGAAATCCGCGACCTGTGCGCCTGGCTGCGCCTGTGGGTCAACAACGATGACGACCCCGCCTTCCTGCGCGCGGTGACCACGCCCAAGCGCGGCATCGGCCACCAGACGCTCGGCGCGCTCGGCGAGTTCGCCGGCAAGTACAAGCTGTCGCTGTTCGAAGCGCTGTTCTCGAATTCGCTGCCCAGCGTGCTGAACGCGCGTGCGGTGGGCAGCCTGCACGAGTTCGGCCGCTACGTGAACGACCTCGAGTTCCGGGCGCGCCACACCGAAGGCGCCGAGGCGGCCAGGGCCTTCCTGCTGGAGTGGCTCAAGGACATCGGCTACGAGAAGCACCTGTACGACGGCGAGGAGAACGAGAAGGTGGCGGCGGCGCGCTGGACCAACGTGCTGGACTTCTGCGACTGGATGGCCAAGCGCTGCGGCGGGGAGATCGACGACACCGCCGGCGTGACGACCGAGAGCGAGAAGAAGACGCTGCTCGAGGTGGCGCAGACCATCGCGCTGCTGTCCACCATCAGCGAGCGCGAGAAGGACCAGGACGTGGTGACGCTGTCGACGCTGCATGCTTCCAAGGGCCTGGAGTGGCCGCACGTGGTGCTGGCCGGTTGCGTCGAAGGCATGCTGCCTTTCAAGCCGGAAGACGAAGGCGGCGCCGCGCCGAGCGAGTCCTTCATCCAGCGGCTGCAGGAGGAACGGCGCCTCATGTACGTGGGCATCACGCGCGCGCAGCGTTCGCTCGCCGTGAGCTGGAGCAAGAAGCGCAAGAAGGGCCGCGAGCTCGTGCCTGCGATGCCCAGCCGCTTCATCGCCGAGATGGCACTAGACAAGACGACGGTGAAGGAAGACCCGCGCGAGAAGCTCAAGGCGCTGCGGGCGGAGTTCGCCAAGAAGAGCGCGGATGCGGCAGCCGCGGCCGCTGCGGCGCAGGCATCGGGAACGGCATGAGGATCCTGGCGGGGCTCCTGGCGCTCGCGTGCGCCGCAGGCGCGCACGCGCAGGCTTGCCCGCACGCCAGCGAAGTGCGGCAGCCGGACCTGCTGGGCCTGTGGCGCGCCGAGATCGAGGGCGCCGGGCACGTGGGCACGCTGCTGCTGGAAAAGCACGAACACTATGCCGAGAGCTTCTCGGGCGTCCTCAATCGCAACGGCGACCGGCGTCCCGTGGCTGGCGACGTGGAAGACGGCGAGTTCACGATGGAGGAGTCGGCCGACGGCGTGAAGATCTCGGCGCTTTGGCTGGGCGAACTCGTGGAGGGCTCCTGCGGCAAGGAGATCCGCGGGACCTGGACGAAGGACGGCGAGACGGCCGGGCAGCCTTTCATCCTGCGCAAGCAGTAGCGCCCCCCGGCCTTTACGCAGCGGAAAAAATCCCGACACGCACCGTGCGGCCCGCTTGATCACAATGGCGGTGCCATGAGCCCCGCCAGCATCGCCTTGAACCGCTTCGGCCTCGGCGCCCGTCCGGACGACGCGCCGCCGGCCGACGCGCAGCGCTGGCTGCTGGCGCAGTTCGAGCGCTACGAGCCGCTGCCGGCGTCCTGGGCGCCGGTGGAGCGCACGCCCGCGCTCGTGCATGCGTGGAACGCGCAGCAGCGCGCGGTGCGGCAGGCGCCCGAAGGCATGCGCGCCGGCATCCGCCAGGCCTACCTGCGCCAGGGCCGCGACAGCTACCTGGCCGCCGTCGGCGCGCGCGCCAACAGTGCGCTGCAGGCCCGGGCCCCCTTCGTCGAGCGGCTGGTGCACTTCTGGGCCAACCACTTTGCCGTGTCAGTGGACAAGCTGCTGGTCATCGGGCTGGCGGGCAGCCTGGAGGCCGACGCGATCCGCCCGCACGTGCTCGGCCGTTTCGAGGACCTGCTGCTGGCGGCCCTGCGCCATCCGGCGATGCTGCTGTACCTGGACCAGGCGCAGTCGATCGGCCCGGGCAGCGCCGCCGGAATGCGGGCCGCCGGGCAGCGGCGGCGGGGTCTCAACGAGAACCTCGCGCGCGAGATCCTGGAGTTGCACACGCTGGGCGTGCGCAGCGGCTACACGCAGGACGACGTGACCGAGCTGGCGCGCGCGCTGACCGGCTGGACGCTTCCCGCGGAGGAGCAAGGGGAAGGCGCCGCGACCTTCCGCTTCGTGCCTGCGCTGCACGAACCCGGCACCCGCACCGTGCTGGGACGCAGCTATGCCGACGCGGGCGAGCAGCAGGCGCGCGCGATCCTGCACGCGCTGGCCACCGCACCGGCGACGGCACGCCATGTCTCGCGCAAGCTGGCGCGCCACTTCATCGCCGACGATCCGCCGCCCGCGCTGGTGCAGCGGCTGGCGGACGCCTTCGAGCGCACCGGCGGTGACCTGCCCAGCGTGTACCGCGAACTCGTCACCGCGCCCGAGGCGTGGCAGGCGACGGCAGCCAAGTTCAAGACGCCGTGGGAGTGGGGCATCTCCAGCCTGCGCGCGCTCGCGCGCGACGAGGTGCCGCCCATGCAGGTGACGAACCTGATGAACCAGCTGGGGCAGCCAGTGTGGCGGCCGGGCTCGCCGGCGGGCTACGACGACCTGGCGGGCAGCTGGGCGGCGCCGGACGCACTGCTGCGGCGGGTGGAGGTGGCGCAGCGCATCGCCCTGCAGGCCGGCGATGCCGTCGACGCACGCGCGTTGGCACCCCGCGTGCTTCCGGGTGCACTGACGCAAGCCACGGCCGGTGCGATCGCCCGCGCCGAAAGCGGGGCCACCGCGCTGGCGCTGCTGCTGGTGGCGCCCGAGTTCCTGAGGAGATAGCCATGACGCTGGACCGACGCAGCTTCCTCGGCGCCGCGGCGCTGCTGGCGGCGCCGCGCGTGCTGTTCGCGCGCGCCGCCACCGAGCGGCGCTTCGTCTTCATCATCCAGCGCGGTGCGGCCGACGGGCTGAACACCGTCGTGCCCTACGCCGACCCGGCGTATGCCCGCGCACGCGGCGCACTCGCGATCGATGCGGCTTCCGCCCTGAAGCTGGACGGCACCTTCGCGCTGCATCCCGCGCTGGCCGAGCTGCACGCGCTCCATGGCGCGGGCCAGGCCAGCTTCTTCCATGCGGTTGCCTCGCCGTACCGCGAGCGCTCGCACTTCGACGGCCAGAACGTGCTGGAAACCGGCGGCACCGCGCCCCACCAGCTGAAGGACGGCTGGATGAACCGCCTGCTGTCGCTGCTGCCGCGCAGCGGCAAGGAGGCCATCGCGCTCGCGCCGGCCGTGCCGCTGGCGCTGCGCGGTGCCAACGAGGTCGCCTCGTACGCACCCACCGCGCTGCCGCAGGCCAGCGAGGACCTGCTGCTGCGCGTCGAGCAGCTCTATGCCGGCGACGCGCAACTGCATGCGCTGTGGTCGTCGGCCGTGGAAGCGCGTGGCATGGCCGCCGGCATGGCCAGCGGCACCAACCGCCAGCAGCCCGGCGCGCTGGGCCGCATGGCGGCGGGCTTCCTCGCGCGTGCGGACGGACCGCGGCTGGCCATGATCGAAACAGGTGGCTGGGACACGCACAGCGGGCAGAACGGCCGCCTTGCCGCGCAGCTCAAGGCGCTGGACAACCTGGTGGCGGGACTGCGCGAAGGCATGGGTGCTGCCTGGGCGAACACCGTGGTGCTGGTCGCCACGGAATTCGGGCGCACCGTGGCCGCCAACGGCACGGGCGGCACGGACCACGGCACCGGCGCCGTCGCGATGCTGGTGGGTGGCGCCGTGCAGGGCGGCCGCGTCATCGCGGACTGGCCCGGGCTGGGGGCGGCGGACCTGCTCGATGGGCGTGACCTGAGGCCGACGCTGTCGCTCGATGCGCTGCTGGCTTGCGCGTGCGCCGAGAGCTTCGGGCTGGAGCCCGAGCGCGTCGCGCGGCAGCTGTTCCCGCAAGGCAGCCGCGCCAGCGCAATGCCGCGCCTGCTGAGGGCCTGATCAGGACGCCAGCAGGCGCAGCAGCAGCCACGCGGGCAGTCCGGCGTACAGCGCGGCCAGGCCTGCAATTTCGAGCCAGCGGCGCACGGCCACCGCACTCGTGGGCTGGGCCAGCGTCGCGATGACGCTCGCGGCCTCGATGACGGCGCGCAGCACCGCCGCACACAGCGCGACACCGATCGCCCACCCTGCCCACCAGAGCGCGAAAGCGCGCAGGTACGCGGCCAGGCCGAAGGTGTGGAACTCCCCGAAGGCGCCGCCGTATGCGATGTGCTGGTGCAACCGGAAAGCGGGGATGGCCAGCAACAGCGGCAGCAGCACGAACTTGGCCACCGGGTGCGCGAGGCGCCGGGACGGCACCGCCGCTCGGGCGGCGAGCCACGGCGTCCACCGTGTCGCATCCACCGGCGCGTTCAACGCGCGCGCCAGCGCGAGCGGATCCTGCAGCGCGATGCCGAAGCTCCAGCGTCCGCCGGCCTTCAGCCGCAGGAAGGCGCCCAGCGATGGCAGAGGCAGGCGCCATGGCTGCACCGCCGCGATGTCGTCCAGCGCCACCTGCAGGCGCTGGCGCCCGCGCGCGAACACCAGCCGGCCATCGGCGATGGCCATGCGCGCGCGGAAGGCGCGCAGCAGGAGCCATGCGGCGAGCTCGGGTGCGAGGACGAGCAGGGTGAAGGTGCGGATCTGCGCCAGGGGCTTGGCCTGCAAGGCGCTGTCGCCCAGCACCCACGCGGCCGCCATGCCCAGCAGCCCGGCACGCGCGAGCGCGCGCAACACGCCGGCCGCGACGCGCGCGGCCGGCGGAAGGACGAACGCGTGTTGCGGCAATGCCCCGGCGGGCTCGGCATGTGCGCCGGGCGCGCGCAAGCTCCGGCGCAGCACCGCCGCCGCGGCGAGCAGCGCCAGGAACACGGCCGCGGTCGGCCCGACCCAGTCGCCCCACGCGAGCACCAGCGTGCGCGGCGGCTCGCCCACCAGGGCCTCGCCGATCACCAGCGTGCGTTCCCCCATCGCGGCCGAGGCGACGATGCTGCCGCTGGCGTCGATCACGCCGCTGTGGCCGTTGGTGGTCACGCGGAACTGCGGCAGGCGCGTTTCGATGCTGCGAAAAGCCGCGGCCGCCTGGT
>DATAGN010000058.1:0-10478 GCA_036263715.1 Ramlibacter sp. | reverse complement strand
ATCGACGAGCAGGGCTACCACTACGGCGTGGTGGACGTGCAGGTCGACCGCGCGACGCGCATCGCGACCTTCACGATCTCCGCGCCGATCGGGCACGTCGAGAGCACGCCGGACGCGATCGTCGCCGCGGGCGTCGACTGGTGGCCGCTGCAGTTCGCCCGCGAGCTGGACGACGCGATCCTCAACCTGCGCACCAACGAACTCGAGATCGGCACCTGGGTCATCAAGACGCGCGGTGACGCCAACCTGGTGATGCTGGCCGACGCCGTGCTGGAGAAGCACAAGCAGCACTGGCTGGTGCGCGAGACGCTGGGTGCGCTGCGCCGCACGCTGGCGCGCCTGGACGTGACCAGCCGCTCGCTGATCGCGCTGGTGGACGAGGGCTCCGCCTTCGCCGGCACGCTGTTCGAGCTGGCACTGGCTTGCGACCGCATCTACATGCTGGACCTGCCGGATGCGCCCGACGCCGCCCCGGCGCTGCGCCTGAACATCGCGAACTTCGGCCGCTATCCGGAAGTGAACGGCCTGACGCGCCTGCAGACCCGCTTCAACGAAGACGAAGCGACCATCACGCAGCTGCAGAACCTGCAGGACAGCCCGCTGCGCGCCGACCAGGCGCTGGCCCTGGGCCTGGTGACGCTGACGCCCGACGACATCGACTGGGACGGCGAGATCCGGCTGATGCTGGAAGAGCGCGCCTCCCTGTCGCCCGATGCCCTGACCGGCATGGAAGCGTCGCTGCGCTTCCCCGGCAGGGAGACGATGGAGACGCGCGTGTTCGGCCGTCTGTCGGCGTGGCAGAACTGGATCTTCATCCGCCCGAACGCGGTGGGCGAGGAGGGCGCGCTGAAGTTGTTCGGAAGCGGGAAGAAAGCCCGGTTTGACTGGAAACGCATCTGACATTTCGTCATTCCCGCGCAGGCGGGAACCCAAGGCGTCCGCCTTTGATTTTGACTTTTGAACGCTTTCGGTCCCCGCCTCCGCGGGGATGACGAAGCAGAGGAACACCCCATGAGCACTATCGACCTCCAGGCCAAGATTCCCAACAACGTCAGCCTCGCCGACAACCGCCAGCTGCAGCGCGCGCTCGAACACTGGCAGCCTGCGTTCCTGAACTGGTGGGACGAAATGGGCCCGAGCGACTTCAAGGCCAAGGAGGTGTACCTGCGCACCGCCGTCGGCGTGGATGCGCAAGGCTGGGCGCAGTACGGCTACACGCCGATGCCCGAGTACCGCTGGGGCATCTTCCTGGCGGACAAGGAGGAGAACCGCAAGATCGGCTTCGGCGACCACATGGGCGAGGACGTCTGGCAGGACGTCCCCGGCGAGTACCGCTCCACCTTCCGCCGCCTGATCGTGACGCAGGGCGACACCGAGCCGGCGTCCGTCGAACAGCAGCGGCTGCTGGGCCACACCGCGCCCTCGCTGTACGACCTGCGCAACCTGTTCCAGGTGAACGTGGAGGAAGGCCGCCACTTGTGGGCCATGGTGTACCTGCTGCACGCGCACTTCGGCCGCGACGGCCGCGAGGAAGCCGAGGAACTGCTCATGCGCCACAGCGGCGATGCCGACAAGCCGCGCATCCTGGGCACCTTCAACGAGCCGATGGACAACTGGCTGTCCTTCTTCATGTTCACGTACTTCACGGACCGGGACGGCAAGTTCCAGCTGAAGTCCTTCGCCGAAAGCGCCTTCGACCCGCTCGCGCGCACCACGCGGTTCATGCTGACCGAGGAAGCGCACCACATGTTCGTGGGCGAGACCGGCGTCGGCCGCGTCATCCGCCGCACGCTCGAAGTGATGAAGGAGCTGGACACCGACGACTGGAAGAGGGTGCGCGAGCATGGCGCCATCGACCTGCCCACCATCCAGCGCTTCATGAACTTCTGGTTCTCCAGCTCGCTGGACCTGTTCGGCTCGGAGGCGTCGTCCAACGCGGCCAACTACTTCGCCAACGGCATCAAGGGCCGTCCGGACGAAGCGAAGTTCGCGGACCACCGGGAGATCGACACCAGCATGACCATCCAGGTGCCGGACGGGCAGGGCGGCCTGAAGGACGAAGCGATTTCCGTGCGCAACGGCATCAACGAGGTCACGCGCCTGGAGTACGTGAAGGACTGCAACATCGGCGTGACGCGCTGGAACATGGCGATCAAGCGCGCCGGCGTTCCCTTCGAGCTGAAGCTGCCCGCCACGCGCTTTCGCCGCCAGGTGGGCGTTTGGGCGAACGTGCCCACCACGCCGGAAGGCCAGCCGATTTCGCAGGCGGAGTTCGACGCGAAGAAGGCGGACTGGCTGCCGTCGGACGCCGACGTCGCCTTCGTCAAGAGCCTCATGCAGCGCGTCACCGAGCCGGGCAAGATGGCCGCCTGGATCGCGCCGCCGGACCGCGGCATCAATGCCAACCCGGTGGAGTACGAGTACGTGAAGCTCTGACCCCGGAGCTCCCTCTCCCGCTTGCGGGAGAGGGTTGGGGTGAGGGTGCCGCCCGGCGAGACACCCTGGGCCGCCCGGCCTTAGAATGGGTGCTCGTCGGAGCGTAGCGCAGTCTGGTAGCGCATCTGGTTTGGGACCAGAGGGTCGTAGGTTCGAATCCTATCGCTCCGACCACCCCTCTTCTCTGCCCGTAGCTCAGTTGGATAGAGCACCTGCCTTCTAAGCAGGTTGTCGGGGGTTCGATTCCCTCCGGGCAGGCCACATCCACGATGATCGACGGACATGCCTGGAGTGCAGCTATCTCGGGGCGCAGGGGCGCTGCATCGCCGCCGCAACCGGGCGGCTGGCCGGTGCATCGAGCCGGCTCGGGGGCTCGGCTCGCAGGAAATCACACGATCTCGAACACGGCTGCAGAGATCGCGCTTGCCTGAACACCGACCAGCACCACCGTGTTGCCGCCGCCCAAGTCGATCATCGCCCCATCGGCAGTGTCAGTCGTGTGCGCGTAGGCATCTTGCGCGGTGAGGATGCCAGAGCCGTTCACGTTCGACCGGATCTGGATCTTGTCGTCGTGCGAGACCCAGAAGAATTCCAGCCGGTCCTGGCCGCTTCCAGCGTCGAAGAAGAAGGTATCTGCACCTGCGTTTCCGACAAGCGTGTCGATCCCCGTACCGCCAACGAGGAAGTCGTCGCCACCACCGCCTGTGAGTTGGTCGTCACCAGCATCGCCCTGGAGCCAGTCCGCGCCTTCACCCCCGAAGACCCAATCGTTGTCACCGCCAGCGACGAGCGTGTCATGGCCATCATTCCCTTCGATGCGGTCGCGACCGATGTCGCCGAAGACGTAATCGTTTCCCTCGCCACCATAGAGCTTGTCTCCGCTCGCACCGCCATCAATACGGTCGTCCCCCGCACCGCCGTAGAGCGTGTCGCTCCCCGCGACACCGTTGATGATGTCGTTACCGGCTCCACCCGTGTAGCTGTCCGCTGCTGCCGTACCCTGGTATGTGACGGCCGAGGGGGGGGTGGAAGGTCCCGGCGTGCTGCGATTCAGGGTGAGATAGGAGTAGTTCGCCGTGTAGACGATCCCGCGGCTGAACTGAGAGGCCGTGAACTGGCCCGTCAAGGAAATCGACAGGTCCGCACCGTACTGGTCGTCCACGCCCACATGAAACATCGTCGTGTTCGTGGCTGCGTCGTACGCACCCAATTGCATCTCATTGCGCCAGAGCGCCGAGCCATCGCCGGTCGTTAAGCCCCCGGACGTATTGAACTGGAAGTTGCGGAGCATGATCGTGTCACCGACGCCGAGATCCGTGATGCGGTCAATACCGAGTTCGCCCGCACGCGCGGTGTCGAAGGCAAAGGTGTCCCGTTCAGAGCCGCCGGCGAGCACGTCGTTGCCGCCGCCGCCTTCCAGCAGGTCCTGCGCCATGCTTCCCGTCAGCTGGTCTGCGGCGCTGCCACCGAAGATTTCCAAGCTTTCCACGCCGACTAGCGTGTCCGTCCCTCCGAGTCCATCCGCCTGCGTGCTCGACCCGGCGTTCAGGTTGAGCGTCCCTGTGAACGATACCGACGTCGTCATGCTCGAAAAGTCGTAGACCGCGGCGTCATAACTGCTACCGCCGTCCAGGTAATCGTTGCCCGCTCCGCCAGCCAGGTGGTCATTGTTGCCCCCTCCGTAAAGCGAGTCGTTGCCGTCATCGCCCCAGATGTAGTCGCTCTCAACGCCGCCGATGAGGCTGTCGTTGCCCTTCGTTCCCCGCATATTCACTTGCTTCTCCCTGTGTCAATGTGTCAAGAGCTGCAAGCATCAGGCATTCCATTTTTCAAGAGTGCTCAAGGTATCGCGGAGTAAACCGCAGAGGCTCGTTCCTACACGGGCGCGTTAAAAGCCGACGCGCCAGCCGCGGTTCATTCCCACAGGAATGAGCACGGACCCGTGCATTAGAGCCTCCAGGCCCGCGCTTGCGCGGGTTGGTGGCCGATTTCCGAACCCTCCGGCCCATGCGCACCGGATAGTTCGCAGGGTTCGCTCGGCTTGCCGCGGCACGACCTCCGGCCGTAGAGTCGACGGTCCATCTCCAGGATTCCTTCCATGCGACTCCACCGGACCCGCAACCTCCTGTGCGCTGCCTTCGGCGCCGCACTGCTGGCCAGCACGCTCATCGCGCCCGCCGCCGCGCAGCAGGCGTACCCCACGAAGCCCATTCGCCTGGTCGTCGGCTTCGCGCCGGGCGGGCTCACGGACGTCTACGCGCGCCTGTTCGCCAGCCACCTGCAGACGAAATACGGGCAGCCCGTCGTCGTGGACAACAAGCCGGGCGCCGCCACCATCGTCGGCACGCAGATCGTCGCCAAGGCGCCGCCGGATGGCTACACGCTCTGCTTCTGCGTGACCAACGTGACGACCAACCAGTTCTTCCGCACCGAGCTGCCGTACAAGGTGGAGGAGCTGACGCCCATTGCGCTGGGCTTCCGTTCGACGACCGTGCTGATCGTGCCGGGCGACTCGCCCTTCCAGACGGTGCGCGACCTGGTGGACTTCGCGAAGAAGAATCCCGGCAAGCTCAATTACTCCACCACCGGTTCGGGCGGGGCCACGCACCTCGTGGGCGAGTTGTTCAACTCGGTGGCGGGAATCCAGACCGTGCCGGTCCCCTACAAGGGCGCCGCGCCGGCGACCATGGCAGTGGGCACCAAGGAAGTCCAGTACGCGTTCTCGGCGATCGCCACGGCCAAGCCCCTGCTGCAGGACAAGCGCGTGCGGGCGCTGGCCGTCGCCGAGGAGGTCCGCGTCCCCGCCGTCGCGGATGTACCCACGATGGCGGAGGCCGGGTACAACGGCGTGGCCACCGGCGTCTGGTACGGGCTCATGGCGCCGACCGGCACGCCGCGGCCGATCATCGACCTGTTGAACCAGGAGATGAACGCCTTCTTCACCAGCAAGCCGATCGTGGAGAAGCTGGTCGCCGGCGGCGAGCGCCCGCTGGGCAATGCCACGCCGCAGCAGATGGCCGACTACATCGCGCGCGACACCGAGGTGATGCGCAAGATCATCCAGCCGCTGAACCTGAAGCTGGAATGACGTGAGCACGCTCGACCCCGGCATCCAGGCCTACCTGCAGAAGATCCGCGACACCGTCGGCATCCATCCGAAGCCGAACGGCATCGAGGAGCGCCGCCGCAACACGGAACGCACCCACTCGGTCTGGCAGCGCCCGGCGCCGGAGCACATCGAAGTGCTGAACTGGTGGGTGGTGCTCGCCGGCCGCGAGATCCCGATCCGGATCTACCGGCGCCGCGGGGTCACCAACCCCGGCATCGTGCTGTTCCTGCACGGCGGCGGCTTCGTCGCGAGCAGCTACGACACCCACGACACGATCACGTGGAGCCTGGCCGAAGCGACCGGCGCCGTGGTCGTCAGCGTCCATTACCGCCGCGCCCCGGAGAACCCGTTCCCCGCTGCCCAGGACGACTGCTTCGAAGTGCTGCAGTGGATCCGCCGCAACGGCGGCTGGCTCGACGCCGATGCGGCGCGCGTGGCCGTGGTGGGCGACTCCGCGGGAGGGTGCCTGGCGACTGCGCTTGCGATGCAGGTGCGCGACCGCGGTTGCGCGCCGCTGCGGCTGCAAGGTCTGCTGTATCCCTGCGTCGATCCGTCGAAGGCACGCACCTCGCACCGCAAGGCCGCGGACCCGATGCTGACCGCGGACATGATGGATTACTTCTGGGATGCCTACCTGCCGGGGCAGCGCGAAACCGCGGATCCGCTGGCCGCACCGATGCGCGCACGGCAACTGGAAGGCCTGGCACCGGCGTTCGTTGCCGTCGGCGACCACGATCCCTTGCACGACGAGAGCGTGGAATACGCAGCGATGCTGCGCGACGCCGGCGTGCCAACCGAACTGCGCGTGGGCCGCGGCCTCATCCACGGCTTCCTGCGTGCGCGCTTCGTGAGCCCCGCGGCGCAGGCCGAGTTCGACGCGCTCGCAGCGGCCATCACAAGCGCGCTGCGCTGACGCTCAGGCCGCCAGCCGCTCCGGCTCCGCCGGCGCGGTGCCCGGCAGCGCCTCGCCACCGAGGGCCTCGAGCAGGTCGGGAATCAGCTGCGACAGTTCACCGGTGAGGATCGCCACGTCGGCGTCGAAGCCGTCGTCGTCCTTGCCGCGGTCGCCGGCCTCCTTCATCACGACGTCGAGCACCTTCAGCTTGCGCAGCTGCCCCGCCTCGGTGAGCGTGAAGGACACGCGGTCGTTCCACGTCAGCGCCAGCTGCGTCGGCACCTTGCCGGCGGCGATGTGCTGCGCGACTTCGTCGATCTCCAGGGTGTGCCGCGCATAGCGCACCACGGACTTCTGTTCGTCGGCCGATTTCAGTTCGCAGTCGCGGTCGACGCTGAAGCGCCACGGCGCCTCGCGGGTGGACAGCCAGTGCGCCATCGAGGCGGCGGGCGAGGTCTGCGTGTGCACGATCTGCAGGTCCAGGGCCGGCCCGCCGCCGGGGATCTCCAGCAGCGCGGCGAGCAGCGTCGAGACCACGCGATCGGCGCCCGCCAGGCTGCCGGCGTCCACCACCAGCATGCGGTTGCCGGGATCGAGCCAGAGCAGGGTCGTGCTGCGCTTGCTGAAAGCGCGCGGCAGGAGGTCCAGCAGGACCTCCTCCTTGAACTCCTTCTTCACCTTGCCCGGCACGCGCTCGTTGCCGGTCTCGAGCTTGTAGCGTTCCACGCGCTCTTCGACCGCCGACTTGATGGCCGACGCCGGCACCGCGCGCTTTTCGGTACAGAGCTTCAGCACCAGGTGGCCACCCACGAGCTCGGCCAGCAGCTTGCCCTTGTTGCCGCGCGGCGGCACCCAGCCTGCCGATTCGGGCTGCGTGGGTCCGCAGGGGACGAAGCGCCCCTTCTGCAGCACGCGTTCCAGCGCGGGGAGGTCGGGCAGGTCGAAATCGTCCGCGATGCGGAAGAAGCAGGCGCTCTTGAACATGGGGGGTACTGCGGAAGGGAAGGCGGAAAGCACGCGATTCTAGAGGGCGCGCGCGGGTAGACTGCGAACAGTGCAAGAGACGGAAGCGAACGCGAGCGCGGATGCGCAGGGCGGCCTGCCCACGCCGCAGCGTTACTGGGCGATGGCCGCCATCATCACGGGCATCGCGCTGAACGTTCTCGACAGCACGATCCTGAACCTGGCGCTGCCGGACATCACCCGGCACTTCGGCGCATCGCCCGCCGCCTCGGTGTGGGTGGTCAATGCCTACCAGCTTGCCACGCTGGGGCTGCTGCTTCCCTGTGCCTACCTCGGCGACCGCCTCGGCTACCGGCGCGTCTACCTCACGGGGCTGGCCGTCTTCACCGTGGCCTCGGTGGGCTGCATCCTTGCGCCCACGCTGCCGCTGCTGGCGGGCGCCCGCGCGGTGCAGGGCCTGGGCGCCGCCGGCATGATGGCCGTCAACGCGGCCCTGGTGCGCCTGACCTACCCCAGCAACGTGCTCGGTCGCGCCATCGCGCTGAACTCGGTCACCGTCGCCACGGCTTCGGTGGCCGGGCCGACGATCGCGGCGTTCGTGCTCTCCGTGGCTTCGTGGCCGTGGCTGTTCGCGATCCAGGTTCCCTTGTCGCTGCTGGTGCTGGTCATCGGGCACCGCGCCTTGCCGTTCAACACGGTGCCGCCCTCGGCTCCGCGGCTGCGCATGGGCGACGTGCTGATGAACGCGGGAATGTTCTCGCTGTTCTTCCTCGGCGCCGACGCGCTCGGCGTGCGCCGCGGCGGCGCGCCGGACCCGCAGGTGATGGCGCTCGCTGCGGTGTTGATCGCAGCCGGCATCGCGCTCGGCTGGTTCTACCTGCGCCGGCAGGCGCGGCTGGAGACCCCCCTGTTTCCGGTGGACCTGTTGCGCATCCGAGTGTTCGCGCTGTCGATGTGCACCTCGGTCACGTGCTTTTCGGCGCAGACGCTCGCCTTCGTCGCGCTGCCCTTCCTGCTGCTCGAAGGCCACGGCCGCACCCACCTCGAGGCGGGGCTGCTGCTCACGGCGTGGCCGGCGGGCATCGTGCTGACCGCGCTCGTCGCCGGACGGCTCATCCCGATCTTCGGCGGCGGATGGCTGGGCGGCGTCGGCCTGGGTGTGTTCTCGCTGGGGCTCGCCTGGCTGGCCCTGCTGCCGGACCAGCCCTCCAGGTGGCAGGTGGCCGCAGCTTGCGCCGTGTGCGGGATGGGCTTCGGCCTGTTCCAGTCGCCCAACAACCACATCATCGTGACCAGCGCGCCGCTGCGTCGTGCCGGCGCCGCCAGCGGCATGCTGGGCACGGCGCGCCTCACGGGCCAGTCCACGGGTGCGGTGATCCTGGCCCTGGTCTTCAGCGCCATGGGTGTGCAGGGGGGGGGCGAGTTCGCCCTGGGCCTCGCCAGCGTCCTCGCTGCGGTGGCGGCCGCCTTCAGCCTGCTGCGCCTGCGCGCGTGAGGCGAGCGCCCGGGTTTGTGGCCGTTGGGCGGCAGGCGGCACAAAAGCGCGACGGTCAGTGCGCGGTAACCTCCTGTTTCAATCCATAATGCGGCAACTCAAGGGTAAACCCTCCGCCATGTTCGACCGGATCCGCAAAGCGTTCCAGCGCGAGACGAAGGAGCGCACCGACGCTGCGCCGTCCTCGCATGGCTCGCTGCATGCGCCCGTGTCGGAATGGGCGGCCTCGCGCAACATGAGCTTCTCCGCGGGCACGCTGGGCAGCGCGATGACGATGCAGGGCAAGGTGGGCGGCCGACCGTGGAAGATGGAGCTGGGCAAGCCCTCGCGCGACTACATCAGCGGGCAGGAATTGCGTGCGCGCGCCGAGCTCGCCGTGTTCGAGGACGTGGGCGCGATGATCATCAACCGGCCGCTCAAGGAAGCGCTGGAGCGCCGGGCCTACAGCATGATCACCGACACGCTGCAGACCACGGCCGACCCGCGCCTGCCCGAGGAAATGCGCTGGCTCGCCATGTACGACGAGATCGGCTGGGAAGGCCCGCCGCAGGAGTTCTGGGAACGGTATGCGGTGCTGGCGGACAAGCGCGAACACGCGCTGGCCTGGGTCGACGACCACCTGGTCGACCTGATCATGGCCTGGCCGGAGCCCGCGCCCTTGCCGCAGGTGCCTTTCATGATCGTGCTGCTGCGCGGCAAGTGCTACCTGCGCATGCAGTACCTGGGCGCCGAGACCGTGACGCTGGACCACGCGACTTCGGTGTTCACGAGCGCGTGCGAGAGCGCGATCGGGGCGTTCAAGAAGTAGTTCGGGGTGGACCGTCATCCCCGCGGAGGCGGGGATCCAGGGCTTTCCAGGTTTCCTGCTCGCTCCACCTCGGGTGGCCGTGCCTGTGGCGGGCGGGGGGTCGTTCTCCGGGCTGCTCGCGGGCGACCACCTCGGGACGCGACCGCCCTGCCGTGAACACCCCGGTGCCGCGCCGCTTTGTCGGGCAACCGCGAATGAGGCCCTGCGCCCGACCCCCCGCCCACCACAGGCCTCGCGCGCACGCATCAGTGCTCGAGGACCGTGCGCGCGACCGCCGTGTCCGTTCTCGGGTGGGTAATGGCCTCTCCTGTCCGGACGTGCGCTGGTCCTGCGTTGGGGAGAGCGTCACCGCGTGCGCGAAGGACCCGGCGCATGCCTGTGGCGCCCCAGTCGTTGCGCGCACGGTCTTCGCGTGACGCTCCGTTTGCTCGAGGACGGTGACCGGCGGGGTGTCGGACGCAGGGCCTCATTCGCGGTTGCCCGCCAAGGCGATGCGGCAGTCGCGTGTTGACGGCAGGGCGGTGGTGTCCCGAGGTGGTCGGCCGCGAGCAGCCCGGAGTCCGGCACCCCACCGGTCGCCGGCCACGGCCAACAAACATGGAACGCTAAAACAAAGCGGCCCCGCAGGGCCGCACTTGGAAGCTCTGGACCCCCGCCTCCGCGGGGGTGACGGGTCAGGACCCCCGCCTCCGCGGGGATGACGGTTTAAGACCCCCGCGTCACCGCCGCTTCGGCGCTGCGGCCATAGCTGCCGTACTTGCCCAGCTCCCAC
>DATAGN010000057.1:0-5505 GCA_036263715.1 Ramlibacter sp. | reverse complement strand
CTGTCCGGTGTCGACCGAGGCCATGTCCTGGCCGCGCGCCTGCGCGGTGTCGCGCACGAAGCGGCGCAGCGCCGACGATGCGGACTCGAGCGACTTGCGCAATTCGTCCAGGACCCACGCGAGTGGGCCCAGGTCGTTGTTCGCCACGTCGTGGGTGTCTTGGGCTGCTGCTTGCATATGACTCGCTTCGCTAATGACTTCGCTTCGCTTCAATGACGAATGACTGCTTCGTCATCCGTCATCAAGTCGCACAGCGACAAGTCATTTGTCATGCGATCTTGAATCGCGACACCGACTGGCGGAGTTCTTCCGCCATCCGGGTGAGTTCACGCACCTGCTGCGCCGTGGAGCGCGTACCTTCACCGGTCTGCTCCGTCACGGCGAAGATGTGCTGGATGTTGCCGGCCACCACGTTCGCCGATTCGGCTTCGCGGGACGCGGACTGCGAGATCTGCTCGATCAGGTCGGCGAGGCGCCGGGACACCTGGTCGATCTCGGTCAGCGCCGTGCCGGCGTTGTCGGACAGCTTGGCCCCTTCCACCACGCCCTGCGTCGAGCGTTCCATGGCGGCCACGGCGTCCTGCGTGTCGGTCTGGATCGCCTTCACCAGCGCCGAGATCTGGCGCGTGGCATCGGCGGAGCGTTCGGCCAGTCGCTGCACTTCTTCCGCAACCACCGAGAAGCCGCGGCCGGCTTCGCCGGCGGAGGCGGCCTGGATGGCGGCGTTCAGGGCCAGCACGTTGGTCTGTTCGGTGATGTCGGAAATCAGTTCGGTGATTTCGCCGATCTCCTGCGAGGACTCGCCCAGGCGCTTGATCCGCTTGGAGGTTTCCTGGATCTGGTCGCGGATGGCGTTCATGCCGCCGATCGCGTTCTGCACGGCGGTCAGGCCCTGCTCGGCGGCCTTCAGCGACTGGCGCGCAACCTGCGCGGATTCCTGCGCCTGGCCGGACACGTGGTTGATGCGCATCGCCATGTCGAGCACCGACTGGCCGGTCTCGCGGATCTCGCGCAGCTGCTCGGTCGAAGCGGCCAGCAGCTCGGTGGAAGTGGACTCCACCTGCGCCGTCGTCTGTGCCACCTTGGTGGCCGTGTTCTGCACGGCGCCCACCAGCTGCCGCAGTTCTTCCACCGTGTAGTTCACCGAGTCGGCAATGGCGCCGGTGATGTCCTCGGTCACGGTCGCTTCCTGCGTGAGGTCACCCTCGGCGACCGACTGCAGTTCGTTCATCAGGCGAAGAATGGCGGCCTGGTTGGCGTCGTTCACGCGCTTGGCTTCCTGCTCCTGGCGCTCGGCTTCCTGGCGCATGGCGTCGGAACGTTCCTGGCGGTTGCGGCTGTCCTGCAGCTGCACGAACGCGAGGCCGAAGGCACAGGCGATGGCGAAGATGGCGGCGATGCCCAGGGCCAGCAGCGCGCCGGCGCCGAGGCCGGTCTGCGCGGACAGCTTGCCCTGCAGGTCTTCCAGGTTGCGGCGCAGCGGTTCGCTGTCGGCAATGATCGAGGCCTGCGCTTCGCGCGCGGACACCAGGCCCTGCAGGTTGCCCAGGATGGCGCCGGCCTGCGAGCGGGTCTGCTCGTACAGCGCCAGCAGCGCGGTCAGGCGTTCGCGGGTCTGTTCGTCCCGGGAGGCGGCCAGGCGCAGTTCGGCGCTGCCGTCCTTCAGGCCCAGGGCGATTTCCTTGAAGGAGTTCAGGTCCTTGCCCAGCAGGAACACGGCCTCGGGCGACACGCCTTCCATGGTCAGGAATTCGTTGGCCGACTTGCCGATGCGCTGCGTCAGCATCACCAGCTGGCCGGCGGCGGAGATCTCGGCCGGGTTCGCGTTCTGCTGCAGCTTGAGCGAGGACACCGTCTCGGCGATCTCCAGCAGGTCCGAGGACTGGCGGTTGATCGTGCGCAGCGCGGTGCCGACCTGCGTCAGGATCCGCTGCTGCGCGAGCACGGTCTTGGCGTTCTTCTCGGCGCGGTCCACCAGCGGCGTCACCTTGTCCAGGTCGGCCTGCATGGCCTCGTTGACGGGCGCCAGGCGCAGGGCCGCGTCGCCGGACTTCAGGCCGCGCACCGTCTGCGCCAGCACCTCGCCCGACTGCTTCACGTCGGGGAAGGCCTGCGGGCTGCCGATCAGCGCCTGCGACACGGACTTGGCAAGGCGCTGCGACTGCATCAGCGCCTGGCCGGTACCGGCCACCTGCTGCGCGACCTTGTCGGCCTGGTTGACCGCGAAGATCGCCACCGCGCCGAGCACCACCAGGGCCAGCGACAGCAGCGTGAACAGGATGCGCTGGTGCGTGGCCGTCGTGCGGCGTCCGAGCACCGGCACGGTGATCAGCTCCGCCTGGTCCACCTCCTCGCTGATCGAGTCTTCGTCCAGCAGGTCGGCCCCCGGGGCGATGCTGCTGCCGGCCTCGATGGTGGCGGTGGTGGGGTCCGGGGCGCCGAGGCTCAGTTCCTGCGTGACGGACGGATCCGCGTCCTCGGAGGGCTTCTTGGCGAACAGGTTCTTCAGGGAGAAAACGACGGACATGGTGGTGCCTTCGGGAAGCCTTAAGCGGTGATGCTCAGGAATTGCGGTTGTTGCGACAGCGCCTGCAGGTTGATTTCCTGCCAGAACGCGCCGCCGGCATCGGTGAAGCCGCTGCCGAAATAGCCAGGCGCGCCGGCGGGGGCGTCGCTGGAGGAGACAAAGGCGTCCATGTTGCGCAGGCCGGCCAGGCGGTCGATCAGCAGTGCGCAGTTGACATCGAGCAGCGCGTTGAGCGCCACGAGCCGCGCTTCGGCGCGGCCGGCATCGGAGCGCTGCGCCGGCGGCTTGCCGCTCACGTAGCTGGCGAGGTCCACCACGCCGAACAGGCCGCCGCGCAGGTTGGCGACGCCGAGGAACCAGTTGTGCGTGTACGGGACGGCCTGCGTTGCCGCGTACGGGAAGATCTCGCCGGACTGCGCGAGGGGGAACAGGAACTTCTGTCCGCCAGCTTCCACGGCGAGCCAGCCCGCCTGCACGCCCTCGGTGCGGGCGGTCTGCAGACGGGTGGCCAGCCGGCTTTGCAGCTCGCGGAGGGCTTCACGGTTGGCCATGGGGAGGGTACTGCTTGGTGGCCGGCTTCAGCCCAGGGCCTTGATCTTGGCCATGAGCTCGGAGGCGTCGACCGGCTTGGTGATGTAGTCGCGCGCGCCCTGGCGCATGCCCCACACGCGGTCGGTTTCCTGGTTCTTGCTCGTGCACATGATGATGGGCACGTCGGCGAAATTCGGGTCGCGCGTGATGGCGCGGGTGAGCTGGAAGCCGTTCTGGCCCGGCATCACCACGTCCATCAGGATCAGGTCGGGCTTTTCCTCGCCGAGGCGGCGGAACGCGTCCTCCGCGTTCTCGGCCGTCTTCACGGCGAAGCCGTTCTTCTGCAGCAGGTCCGTCATGAACATCAGTTCGGTCTTCGAATCGTCCACGACGAGCACTTTGCGGATGGCCATGTCGGCATCTCTCCTTTGTTCTTAGCGGGTGCCGAACTGCTGCACGGTCTGCAGCAGCTGGTCTTTCGTGAAGGGCTTGGTCAGGTAGTCCTGCGAGCCGACCATGCGGCCGCGGGCCTTGTCGAACACGCCGTCCTTGGAGGACAGCATGACGACCGGGGTGCTGGCGAACTTCGCGTTGCGCTTGATGATGGCGCAGGTCTGGTAGCCGTCGAGACGCGGCATCAGGATGTCGCAGAAGATCAGGTTGGGCTGGTAGTCGTTGACCTTGGACAGCGCGTCGAAGCCATCCTCGGCCAGCATCACTTCGTGGCCGCCCTGCTTCAGGAAGATTTCCGCGCTGCGCCTGATCGTGTTGCTGTCATCGATCACCAGCACCTTCAGTCCGGTGGTGCTCAATTGAAGCGCTCCTCAACTCGTTACTGCTCACGGTGCGGCATCCTCCGGTGTCCCCGATGCCGCGGATTTTTTTGCTTCAGATCTGGACCATCTCGAAGTCTTCCTTGCGCGCTCCGCATTCGGGGCAGGTCCAGTTCATCGGGACCTGTGCCCACGGTGTTCCGGGGGCGATTCCGTGTTCGGGAGAACCGGTGGATTCGTCGTAGATCCACCCGCAAATCAGACACATCCAGGTTTTGCTATCGGTCACAGCTTAAGGGGCCTTCGAATAGAATGCAACGATTCTAGCTAGGCCAGTTGACTAAGCTCCGGCGTGCGAGCGACTGCAAGTTTCAGCGGCCCATGACGAATTCCACACCTATCCAGACCCGCCCCTCCGAGCCCGAGGAAGAAGACCAGGGACCGGCGTGCGTCCTGGTGTTCAACGCGAACGATCCCAGCGGCGCCGGCGGACTCGCCGCCGACATCACCGCGATAGCATCAGTCGGCGCACATCCGCTTCCCATCGTCACGGGCGCCTATGTGCGCGACACCGGCGAGGTCTTCGACCACTTCGCGTTCGACGAGGACGCAGTGGCCGAGCAGGCGCGCACCATCCTCGAGGACGTGCCGGTGCAGGTGATCAAGGTCGGCTTCTGCGGCAGCCCGGAAACCCTGAGCACCATCGCGGAGATCGCCGCCGACTACCCGGACGTGCCCGTCATTTCGTACATGCCGGCGCTGTCCTGGTGGGACGAAGGCCCGACGGATCTCTACGAAGACGCCTTCCGAGAGCTGCTCCTGCCGCAGACGACCGTGTTGGTAGGAAACCACAGCACTTTGTGGCGCTGGCTGTTGCCGGAGTGGAACAACGAACGCAGTCCGTCGGCCCGCGACATCGCCAAGGCGGCCTCCGAAATGGGCGTTCCGTACACGCTGGTCACCGGCGTGCCGCTTCCGGAGCAGTTCGTCGAGAACGTGCTGGCCACGCCGCAGACGGTGCTGGCCAGCGAGAAGTTCGAGCGCTTCGATGCCGTCTTCTCCGGCGCCGGCGACACGCTGTCGGCCGCCCTCGCCGCCCTGGTGGCCGGTGGCGCCGACCTCGCGGCCGCGGCCGGCGAAGCCCTGTCGTACCTCGATCGATGCCTCGATGGCGGCTTCCGCCCGGGCATGGGCAACGTCGTGCCCGACCGCCTGTTCTGGGCGCAGCCCGAGGTGGTGGAGGCGGAGGAAGCCGGCGATGCCCCCGAAGCTTTCGACCTCCCCGCGCATGACACGAAACACTGACACCGACCGCAACCAGCAACTCTTCGACCGCGCCCGTGCGCTGATCCCCGGCGGGGTGAACTCGCCGGTGCGCGCCTTCCGCGCCGTCGGCGGCACGCCCCGCTTCGTGCAGCGCGCGCAGGGCGCCTACTTCTGGGACGCCAACGGCCAGCGCCACATCGACTACATCGGCTCCTGGGGCCCCATGATCCTGGGCCACGGCCACCCGGCGGTGGTGGAGGCGGTGCAGAAGGCGGTCACCGAAGGCTTCTCGTACGGCGCACCCACCGAACGAGAAGTCGAACTCGCCGAGGAGATCGTCAGGCACCTGCCTTCGGTGGAGATGGTGCGCCTGGTGAGCTCGGGCACCGAAGCGGCGATGAGCGCGAT